>JBFWYF010000207.1:0-9730 GCA_050186685.1 Pirellulaceae bacterium | reverse complement strand
TTGCGTCTGATTGCCGGCTTGGAGCAGGTCACCGCAGGCGAGATACGAATTGGCGGACAGCGTGTGAACGACGTACCGCCCTGGCAGCGCCGCGTGGCGATGGTGTTTCAGGGGAGTGTGCTCTATCCGCACTGGACGGTCGAGCAGAATCTGCTGTTTGGATGGGAAGCAGGTAGCGGATCGTGGTTGGGTAGGCGATTGACGGACTGGTGGCGCGGCTCAGGGCGAGTCCCGAGTGATGTGCGCGATCGAGTGCGGCAATCGGCCAAATTGTTGGGCATCGAGCATTTGCTCGATCGCTATCCCCGCCAGCTCTCCGGTGGCGAACGCCAGCGGGTGGCGCTAGGCCGGGCTTTAGTCCGCCAACCGGCGGTTTTTTTGTTGGATGAGCCGTGGTCCCACGTGGATGATGCGACGCGCCGGCAGGTCCGGGATGAGTTGCGTCATTGCCGCGAGCAGGCAGGCGGCGCGATGGTATTAGTGACGCACGACCATGAGGACGCGCGTGCGGTCGGGGATCGGGTGGCGGTGATGGCCGCGGGGCGGGTAAGCCAGGTGGGTGTGCCGGACGAGGTGTTTGGGTCGTGACAATTCTCCTGGATTGGAAGTGACAAAGCGATGAATCCCAACGAGCTGCTGCGAATCGTCGATTCGTTGCATCGTGACAAGAACATCGACACCGAAATTGTGTTTCAGGCCATCGAGGCGGCACTCGTCACGGCGGCGCGCAAGCAGTACGGTGAAGAATCGAACATCCAGGTGCGGATCAGCCGCGCGGACGGGGCGTTAAGCGCCGACTGCAACGGAAGTCCGCTCGATCCCGAGGAGATGATCGGCCGCATCGGCGCGCAAACGGCGAAGCAGGTGATTATTCAGAAGATCCGTGAGGCGGAGCGGGATGCTCTGATGGCGGAGTATGCCGATCAGGTGGGGCACCTGGTGTCGGGCGTTGTGCAGCGCAACGAAGGGAACACGACCACCGTGTCGCTGGGAACCTTCGAGGCGATTCTGCCGAAGAGCGAACAGATTCCGGGGGAATCGCATCATCCGAACGAACGCATTCGGGCCGTGATCTACGAGGTGAAGCCGCAAGGGAATCGCGTCAAGGTGATTCTGAGCCGCAACCACCCGCAACTCGTTCAACGGCTGTTTGAACAGGAGATTCCCGAGATTGCCGACGGTGTCATCAGCATTAACGCGATGGCGCGGGAGCCCGGCTACCGCACGAAAGTGGCGGTCAGCAGCACGGACCAGCGCATTGACTGTGTGGGGGCGTGCGTCGGCATCCGCGGCAACCGCATCAAGAACATCGTCGACGAACTGGCTGGCGAGCGGATTGACATCGTGCGCTGGAGCGATGATCCCGAAGTGCTGATCCCCAACGCCTTGCAGCCAGCCGCGGTCGAGCAGGTGCTGCTGTGCGACATGATCGGCCGGGCCATCGTGCTGGTGAAGGAAGATCAGCTGTCCCTGGCTATCGGCCGGCGAGGGCAGAATGTGCGGCTGGCCAGCAAACTCTGCGGCTGGGACATCGAGATCATGACGGCCGACGAGTTGGACCAGCAGATCGACCGCGCGGTCGTCGGTTTCAGCGAATTGACGGGGATGACCGACGAACTGGCTCAACGGCTGGTCGAGCAAGGTTATCTTTCCTACGATGATCTTTCCGTGATTGAACCTGATGCGCTCCGCGAGATGGGCGGCTTGACGGAGGAGCAGGTCGGGGTGATTGTGGAGCAGGCCGAGCGCAAGGCGGAGGAAGCGGAGCGCGCGGCGGCCGAGGAGCGTCGGCGGCAGAAGGAGTTGGATCGCGAAGGGCAGGGAGGAGGTAAGGCCGGCGGAGGGCGAGCCTCCCGCACGGGGGTCGGCGCGAGCACTCCGGCGGCGGACTCGGCAGCAACCGAATCGGCAGTAACCGAATCGGCGGCGGTTGCGGGCGAGGCGGAGTTGACGGAAACGGAGGCCGGCGAGGGCGAAGAGCTGGAAGAACCGGTGGAAGAGGAATCTACCGGCGAGGAGTTGTCTGGTGAGGAAGAGGCGGCGGACGAGTCGCTGGACGGTTCCAACGGAGCGGAGGAAGGCGCCACGGAAGCGGCCGCTCGAGAAGCGGCACGGATGGGCGCTGAGATGTCAGTGGGAGACGAGGCCGAGATGCGTACGGAGGGGGGCGAGGAGCGGAATGAGCCCCAGGCGGGTGCCGGTGCCTGACGCGCCGGCGTTGGATTCAGTCCTGTCGGCGGGAGCGAGCGACGTAGGGGCCTGGCACTGCTCCGTGTCTTTCAGGATGGGAGAGTCGTACTATGTAGCAAGGTGGTTGATATGCATGCAGCCGCGAATTCCCAGGTGAGGCGGCAGCTGCAGAAGGAGGGCCCGCGGTGGCCACGCGAATCTATCAGTTAGCAAAAGAACTCAAGGTCGACAGTAAAGATCTGGTCGAGATTTGTACGAAGGCCGGGATCACGGGCAAAGGGTCTGCGCTGGCCAGTCTGGAAGACGCAGAAGTCGAGAAAGTAAAGACTTTTCTCAGCAGTCTCGTGGCTAAGAAGGCTGCCGTTCCAGATCCGCTCCGTCCGATCCCTCCGGCTTCGCTGACGGCTCCGCCACCACCCGTGGCGCCGACGCCCCCGCCTGCTCCGGTCCCACCTGCTCCTCAGGCTCCTCCGCCACCGGCAGCGCCCGTCGCGGCGCCGAAGGCCCCGGCAGCGGTGGCTCCGCCTCCACCACCCGAGGCACCACCTCCGTCTCCGGCACCGGTGGCACCTGCGGCGCCCATTCCGTCCGTACCGACCCCGGCCATGTCGGCGCCTCCGGCGCCTAGTCCTGCGACGCTCAGTTCTGCGACGCTCAGCCCTGCGACACCTAGTCCGTCGGTGGCGAGCCCGGCGAGTGATGAGTCGAGTACCTATACCCGGGGCGACTATATCTCGCCTGGGAGTAGCGGCAAGATTCGCGTCATTTCCAGCCGAGGCAAGACTGGCGGGGGCGAAGCGAAGCGGGCGGACGGAGAGGGGGATGCTTCGCGGCCGAAGAAGCGGCGCGAGCCGGTCATTAACCTGGCACGCATTCCCGAGGCGAAGCAACCGGTCGCTCGGCCGTCGTCGGAGCCTGCTCCGCAGAAGCCCGAAATCCGGCTCCCCAAGGACGCCATCGTCGGATCGAAGCGAGGCGTGAAACCGGTCCTCGAAGAGCTCGCGAAGTCGGCGGAACGTTCTGCCAAGTCGCCGCTGGCCGGCAAGGGATCGCTCGTCGCACGCAAAGATAAAGACAAGCCGGCGGAGGCCGGTTCCGAAGCGCCGCTCAGCGGAAAAGTCGGCGTGAAACCCCGCAAGCCGCGCGAGGGAGGAGGCACGGAAGAGGAGGATAAATCGAACCGCGGCCTGGCCGGGATGGCGACGGCGCGGGCCGATCGTCAGAAGGCGCGCAAGTCGCGGGCCAAGAGCCGCACCGGCGAAGCGTCGTCACCGGAGGACGATTCACTGCAGATTCGCCGCCGTCGCACCCTGACGCGCAAAGGCACCAATACGGCCGCTCCGCGGAAAGCAAAAATGGAATTGGAGCTTCCCTGCACCGTGCGATCGTTTTCCGAGGCGGCGGGTGTGACCGTCGCTCAGGTCCAGAAAGCCCTCATGGGGCTCGGGGTGATGTCCAGCATCAACGCGGCCATCGCCGACGAATACGTGCCCTTGCTGGCCACCGAGCTGGGGGTTGAGCTGGAACTGAAACAGAAGGAAACGCTCGAAGACCAAGTGCTCAAAGGGATCGATGCCGAAGAGGACTCGCCCGAGGACCTGGTCAGCCGTCCGCCGGTCGTCACGTTAATGGGGCACGTCGACCACGGCAAAACGTCGTTGCTCGACCGCATCATCGGCACGAACATCGTGGCGGGGGAAGCGGGCGGTATCACTCAGCACATCCGCGCCTTCAAGATTGTGAAGGACGGTCGGGAGATTTCGTTCGTCGATACGCCTGGCCATGCCGCGTTTACGGAAATGCGGGCTCGCGGGGCGAACGTCACCGATATCGTGGTGCTTGTGGTGGCCGCGGACGACGGCGTCATGCCACAGACCGAAGAGGCGATCAGCCATGCCAAGGCGGCCGAAGTCCCGATCGTCGTAGCGCTGAACAAGATCGATCTGCCCGGGGCCAACGCGAATCGCGTCATGCAGCAGCTCTCGGCCAAGGAACTGCTGCCGAGCGAGTGGGGTGGCGATACGGAAGTTGTGCCGACCAGCGCCGTCAAGGGCGAAGGCATTGATACGCTGCTCGAAACGCTGCTCACCATCGCCGAACTCCATGAGTGGAAGGCCAATCCCGACCGCCAGGCTTTGGGAACATGCCTCGAGGCATCGCAAGAGTCCGACCGCGGCGTGATGGCCACGTTGATGGTGCAGAATGGTACGCTGCGGGTGGGCGAGGTCATCGTCTGCGGATCGGCCCATGGCCGCATCAAGGCCATGTATGACACCCTGCGTCCTCATCAGCGGCTCACGGAAGCCGGGCCCTCGACTCCCGTACGCGTTTCCGGTCTCGATACGGCGCCGAACGCGGGCGACAAATTCTACGTCCTGGACGATATCGCCCAGGCCCGCGAGATCGCCCAGCAGCGCGGCAAGCGGACGCACGAGCAGGGATTGAGCGGCCAGACCATTCGCGTGTCGTTCCAGAAGTTCCAGGAACTGGTTGCGGCCGGCAAGCTCGGCCAGGCGGCGGACGTCGTCACGCTGAACCTGATCATCCGGGCCGACGTGCAGGGATCGATCGAGGCCATTTTGAAGGAACTCGAAAAGCTGCAACATCCCGAAGTGCAGGTCCGTATCCTCCAGACGGCTGTGGGTGGCATCACGGTAGGTGACGTCCAACTCGCCAATGCGTCGAATGCCGTCATTATCGGCTTCAATGTGATTCCGGACGAGAATGCCCGAGGTCTCGCCGAGCAGAACCAGATCGAAATCCGCCGCTACGAAGTGATCTATAAATTGACCGACGACATTCGGGCCATGCTGGAAGGCAAGTTGAAGCCCGAGGAACGGGTCGTCGAACTGGGACGCGCTTTGGTCAAGCAGACGTTTACGATCAGCCGTGTGGGCACGGTGGCTGGCTGCTACGTTGCAGCCGGAACGATCGAGCGCAACTGCCGGATGCGCGTCCACCGCGACGGCCGTACCATCGGCGAATACGCCATCGAGACTTTGCGACGCGAAAAGGACGATGTGCGAGAAGTCCAGCGCGGCATGGAGTGCGGCATCAAACTGGCGGGCTTCAACGATATCAAGAAGGATGACATCCTCGAGGCCTATAAGATCGAAGAATTCGCTCGCACGTTGTGATCCGGCGGCTGGCGACTGCGTCCCCGACGAAGTATTGCGGAACTACTGCCTACGCCGGGCCCGCGGGGCCCCAGGAATTGGAAATCAGCCCCCCCATGACGTCTCGTCGAGTCCTTAAGTCCGCCGAAGCGATTCGGGAAGTTGTAAGCACGGCCATCCTGATGGAACTGAAGGATCCCCGTGTTCAGGACGTTACCGTCACGTATGTCGAGGTCTCGCCCGACCTCCGGCAGGCCAAAGTGCACGTTAGCGTCATGGGCGACGAAGCCAAGCAGAAACTCTCGCTGCGCGGGCTGAACAGCGCCGCGGGCTTTCTGCAGATGAAAATCGCGAAGCGGATCGATACCCGTTATACCCCAAAACTGCAGTTCGTCTTGGACCAGGGAGTCAAGCACTCGATCGAAGTCAGCCGCATCCTGTCCGAACTGTTTCCCCACGGAGCGCCGCCGCCGGATGCGGACGGACAGGCCCGTGATGAGGCGTCGCCCGACGACGGCACGCTTCTCGACGAAGCCGATCTGGGTGAAGCCGATCTGGATGAAGCCGATCTGGATGAAGCCGATCTCGACGTAGCTGATTCGGGGGAGGGCGGCGAGGACGCAGGCCGCGAGGAAGAGGGCAGCGACGAGGACAACAGCCGCGACGACATGGAGCGCTAGCCCGCCGTGGCTGCTGCCAATGTGGGATGAGCATGGGACAATCCGGGATGCATTCTCAATTGAAGTAGACAATCTTATGAGCGCTGCTAATCGATCTGCGATTCTCGGAAAAGTGCACAAGGCTTTGCGGAAACATTACGAGCCGGTGGCTCCTCCGAGTGACCGGTCGTTGCTGGAGCATCTGCTGTACGCTTCCCTGCTCGAGCACGGCCGGCATGACACGGTGGACGATGTCTATGCCAAGTTGCAGAACGAGTATTTCGACTGGAATGAAGTGCGGGTGACCTCCGTGGCGGAGCTTGCCGAACGCATGGCAGCGCTCCCCGACGCGGTGGACGCGGCGAAGCGGTTGAAGCGAATCCTGCATAGTGTCTTTGAGACACACTACGCATTTGACATCGAGTTCCTGAAGAAACAGGCCGCAGCCAAGACGATTGAGGTGCTGGCGAAGTACGGTGGCGTGACGCCCTTCGTGATCGCCTATGTCACACAGAATGCTCTAGGCGGGCACGCAATTCCCGTGAACTCGGCCGCCATCGCCTTGCTCGCGGTGCTGGGTGCGGTTTCCGACGCCGATGCTGCCAAGTTCCGTGTGCCGGGACTGGAGCGGACCATTCCGAAGAACAAGGGCGTGGAGTTTGCGGCGATCCTGCAGCAGTTCTCGGTGGAGTTTGCCGCGAATCCCCAAGCCCCGAAGGTGAAGCAGATCGTCGGCGAGATCGACAGCGAAGCGAAGGATCGTTTGCCAAAGAGGTTTGTGCGCACGACCCCGCCTCCGGCGACGCCCGTCGAACGCAAATCGCCATTGGGAAAGGTTCCGTCGGATGCAAAGTCCGGCAAAGTGGACGAGACCGAGCCGACCAAGGTCGAGAAGGGCGACAAGACCGACAAGCCGGACAAGACGCTTCGCACGGAGAAACCCGACAAAAGCGAGAAACCCGACAAAAGCGAGAAACCCGACAAAAGCGAGAAACCCGACAAAGGTGAGCGCTCGGAGAAGGTCGAAAAGGTGGATCGCGGCGTCGAGAAAGATAGCAAGGACGACAAAAAGTCGAAGGCGGCCAGTCCCGCGAAGCCGAAAGTCGCAGCCTCTCGGCTCACACGGAAGAAACCGAAGTGAGGCGGTGTCATGAGCTTCAGCTCCATTTCGCTGCTGCGCTTTTCGCGGGGCCGCTCGGCCGCATGGCACGTACGGTGTAGTTGCCTCTTGGCGGGTGGGATGTTCCTGTGGGGAACGGTCACACAGCCGCAAGTGGGGTGGGGACAGTCCCCGCGCGTTGCCCATGACGGGCCCATCGATCTTGCCGAAAAGCTTCGACCGAAGGCGGCACGCACCGAGCAGGAGGAGGACCATTTGTATGCCGCCGCGCAGTATGCTCTCGGCCGGCTGTTATTGCAGCGGGACGACGCAGCCGGCGCTCTGCGGCGACTGCAGCGAGCATTCCGCTATGATCCGCAGGCTGCGACGATTGGTCGGGAGATCGTGGCCGTTGCGAGTAGCTTGCAGCGGAACTTCGAGGCCGCTCGGTACGCTATTCTGGCCGCCGAACTGGAGGCAGACAATCCGGATCTGCTCCGTCGATTGGGCGAACTCCTGGTCGAGCAGGGAGAACTCGAGCGGGCGATCGCGCTGTTCAAGAAAGCCCTCGGAATCCTCGACGCGGGACAAGACCGGTCGTCGTCGGCCGTATTGCTGCATGCGGAAGTCGGTCGACTGTACCTGGCGCTGAAAAAGTACCCTGAGGCGGCGGAGGGGCTGCAAGCGCTCGATCGGGCGCTGTTGCATCCGGAAGAGCATGGATTCGAGGGGGAGGTCAAGACACGGCTGCTGGCTGAACAAGCCCGGCTATGGCCGCTGATCGGCGAAAGCCTGCTGCGAGTGGGGCGATTTGCCGATGCGGAGGACCGGTTTCGCCGCGGCCATGAGGCCAAGCCCAACGCCCCGCTGCTGGCATTTCACTTGGCAAGGATTGCCGCCGAGAAGCGGGACTGGACGACGGCCCGTGCCGAGCTGGAAAAGTACCGCGCGGCACCGGGTGCGTTGGCGGGAGAGCAGGCCTACGAGTTGCTGAGTCGGATCGTGGCGGCGGAGGTAATGGACCAGGCCAATCGCCAATCGCGACTGATCGAGGAACTGGCCCGCTGGCGCGATCAGGACCGTGGCAATGCCACCTTGGCGTATTATCTCGCGGGGCAGTACGTCGATGCGGGGCAGACGGAACTCGCCCTGAGGTTGTACGAAGAGTTGCTGGGAGGAGAGCCGCGACCTGATGCGCTCCGCGCATTGGCCCGAATGTACCACAAGCGTCGGGACACCGCGTCCATGCTTCGGCTGTTCGACAAAACTCCAGCCTCGTTGTTGGCGAACGAAGAGCCCTGGGCGGGGATTGCCCGCGATGAAGAGTACTGGCATGGGCTTCTGGCTGCGCTGGTTCCTGCTGCGGGGGCGTCGGCCTACGGTGCGAATCCGAGTGGGAATCGTTACGTGGGGACTGCGCTGCTGGGAATTCACGCGGAACAGTGGGACACGGTGGAGAAGCTGTTTGGCCAAGCGCTCGATCTTCCCGGTGCGGACGGGGATAACATCTGCGAGACGGTGGGACTTGCCTTGCTGCGGGCCGAGCAACCGGCGCGGGCGGCTCGGATCTTCCAGCGCGCCGTGTCGCGTCTGGACGCCGGCGAGAAGGCGACGAGCGCAAACCGGGCGTCGTCCTACTTTTATCTGGCGGCGGCCGAAGCGTTCGCGGGGCACACTGATGCGGCTCTGGCGGCGGCGGAGAAATGTGCTGAGCTCATGCCGGACTCGGTTCAGTTCCAAGCTCGTCCCGCGTGGGTTCTGTACCATGCGAAGCGGTGGTCCGACTCGGAACCGCGCTATCGGAAGGTGCTTGAGCAGTTCGACGCCCGATTCGACAGCGAAAGTCAGCGGGAGCAGGTCAAGCAGTTGCGGCTCGTTCTGTCCAACATTTGCGTGATGGAACAGCGAATTGCCGAAGCCGAAGAATGGCTCGAGCAGGTGTTGGATGAGTTTCCCGAAGATCCGGGAGCCCTGAATGATCTGGGTTACCTGTGGGTGGACCAATCCAAGCGTCTGCAGCGGGCGTTGGGCATGTGCCAGCAGGCAGTACGGGCGGAACCTGAAAACGGCGCCTATCGCGACAGCCTTGGATGGGCGTACTTCCGACTGCATCGCTTCGAAGAAGCGATTCAAGAGTTGGAAATGGCGGCACGGCTGACACCCGACGGTGTGATCCTGGACCATTTGGGCGATGCCTACCGGGGCGCACAACAACGCGACAAGGCGCTCAGCGCCTGGCAGCGAGCCGTCGAGGCCTTTCGCCAGGATGACGAGGCAGAGAAGCGGCGACAGACCGAAGACAAGCTCGAACGATTACGAAGATCCCAGCCGTCCTAGCGCGCGAGACTCAGTTGGGCAGCTGGTGGGCTTTAGAGGCAATTTCTAGCAGGAAGACTCCGATGGCCGGACATTCGCATGCCGCAAACGTGATGTATCGCAAAGCGGCAGTAGACAGCAAGCGCAGCAAATTATGGGGGCGCATCTCCAAGGCCATCATGGTCGCGGCCAAATTGGGCGGAGGAGACCCCGATGCCAATGTCCGCCTGCGCACGGCCATCACCGATGCGAAAGCTGTCAGTATGCCCAAGGACAACATCGAGCGCGCCATCAAGAAGGGGACCGGCGAGCTGGCGGGTGGCGATGTCGAGGAAGTCCTCTATGAAGGC
>JBFWYF010000206.1:0-9745 GCA_050186685.1 Pirellulaceae bacterium | reverse complement strand
CAAGAACCTCGTCAAGCACGGAAACAGATGGGCGTTGGAGATCGACAAACCGGTGCTCGAATTGCTCAAGCTCGATTCGCAGACTCCGCTGGAAATCACGACCGACGGGCAGTCGCTCGTCATCGCTCCGGCAAGGGCAAAACGCTGCCGATCGTGGAAGCGTTAGTGGTCGCTGGCGGGTGGCTGGACCAACCCGAACCGTTAATTGCCTGGATTCCCGACTGATGCACGAATCATTAGTTTAGGACTTAGCCTGAACAGTTCGCCCACATCCTCCAGGCAGGGTGCAATGCGAACAAGTCTGACAAGCACTTCCATCGCGAGTGTTGCGTCCGAAAGCGCTCGATGTGCCGCGCCAAGCCGACAAATCCCCAGGCTCGTCGCGAGTTGTGTCAGGGAGTAGGATCGCTCGAATGGAAGCCGGCGCTGAGCCAAGACTTTAAGATCAGTGATGCGGTTTTCGAACGGTTTACAGCAACTCGGCGATATCCCGCCTCCAAAAACTGTAAATCGAAGCGGGCATTATGAGCCACCAGCAACGATTCAGTCGGTTCAACCCACTTTCGAAAGTGGGGCAGAATCTGCGCCGCCGTCGGCTCTCGCTGGACGGATTTGTCCGAGAGCCCGTGAATCTGTGTTGCCGCGGCGGGGATCGCACGCTGCGGATCAATCAGCGACTGGAATTTTCGGACACTGCGTTGCGCCAGGTCAAATCGGACCGCGGCTAGCTCGACGATGCGATCGCCGTGCGGGTCCATGCCCGTCGTCTCGATGTCAAAAGCGATGAACTAAAGGCCCGCCAGACTGAAGTTTGGCATTTGTCCTGTTACCAAAAAGTCATAAACCAATATCGATCGACGAGGACGCCATTGATATGGGGAGGCTGACTGACTGCGTTAATGCGGTGCACCCCCAGATGCCTGGGGACAATGCGTTGACTCTCTGACTTTTTTACTCGCTCGCTCCGGTTCACCCCCCAGTGCCTGGGGACAACTCATTATGTGCTCCTGCCGGGATTGCCAGTGACCGGTTCACCCCCAGGTGCCTGGGGACAACACCAACATCTTGTATCAACGTCATTAGTTCAGGTCGTCTTCTGCCGGTCGTTGCCGGTTCCTACGCCTCTCCGCGCCTCGGCGGTTCCGCGTGAAACCATCTTCGTGAGGGCCGAACCCATGCCTGAAGCTGTCGAGCCTGTGTCTGGCCCCGTCGCAGGGAGACTGTGGCTGCAGTCGGCTACGCGTCTCCCCAAGTTGTCGCAAAGGGCAGTACCGATTTCACCGCTTGATCCAGCCTGGAGCCGCGCAACCCTTTACCCAGCACGGTATGCACGCGTCGCAGCCTGGGATGCCCCGCGAAATGCCGGAACGTGGCGACGGGCAACTGGGGCATGTCGTACACACTCAATTCACGCAAGTTCGGCGCGACCGCAATGGAGGCCAGATCGCTCAGCTGGCTGAGCTTGTGCAGGTGAACTTTCTTCAACCGCATCATCCGCTCGAAAGACGGCAGGGATGTCACGTGTTTCAAGGACACAAGTTCCAGGTCTTCCAGTCGCTCGAGTTCGGCCAGGCAGTCCAGGTCGCTTAGCCCTCGAACGTTGGACAGCGTTAACGTTCGAAGTTTGCTCCATTGAGGTAACAGGGACAGGTCCTTGGTGCCGCCGAAGTGAAACGCCAGCGTTTGCAGACGACGGAGCGGCAGGAGCAGGCGCAGATCTCGCAGCGTGATGCCTCGCAGCCCCAGGTCCCGAAGCTGTGTAAGTTGGGAGAGCGTGTCGATTCCGTTTGCGTGCCCCTCCACATACAGCCGCTGTAACTTGGAGAAGCGAGCGAGAATCTTGAGACACGGTGCCTTGGAACGCGTCACGCCAAGTGACAATCCCGTGAGACGCGGGGAAACGTGCCGCAATCCCTCGAAACTCGTCAGACTGACCAGATCGATCTGCAGGTCGGAAACGGCGGGTATCTCGCTCAAGAACTCCAGGTCGCCATAGGGTGGTTCGCCGAACTCCGTATAGATGCGAAGTCCGGCGTCCGGGTGTGAGGCAAACCATTGGGCCAGAATGCCCCATTCCCGAGGGCTCAACGGATGCGCGCTCTGGATCAGGACAGTTGGGTTTGGCAGCGCCTTCAGTTGGCTCAGCGAGAAGGGAGGCCGGACAGTCGCGACAAATTCCGGCTGCTTTCCGGTGCTCCCCGAGCGTGAGAACGTCTCGATGGAACCTGGGGACATGGAATCTCTCCCCTCCCGGGACAGGTACGTTCCATGGGGTCACGTTGCGCTTCATCCGACTTTTCCAGCAGACGGACGATCGCCTATTTCGGCGTCGCGAGGCCTTCGTTACGCCACCAACGCAGCTCATAACTTCCGTGCTCGGCACACGCCAGGATATCAGGGCGCCCATCGCCGTTGAGATCGGCGATCAGCACCTGGTTGGCGCTCCGCCAGTTATTCTTCAGCAGATGCCGGTCCCAGCGGCCGCGCGGGTCGCCCTGATTCTCGAACCAGGCGACTCGACCGGGATTCCGCCACGACGTCGCCGCAATATCCACGTCGCCGTCGCCGTCCAGGTCGGAGGCCACCGCTTCAAAGGCGTCGTCGAATTCCGGACCGACCACATGTTTGCGCCACGGCCCTCGAGCAGGCTGCCCGTCGTTCTCGTACCAGACGATTTGATTGTCCGCACGCCGCTCGGAAGCCGTCGCATCGCGCGAGCCGGGCCGGTAGTAGAATCCCAAGGCCATGACGACATCGAGATCGCCGTCGCCGTCCATATCCACGGGGTTCCCGTGCGTGGGACAAGGTGAACGGGAGTCGATCACGTGCTTTCGCCAGGCGATCGCCTGAGCTTCGCGCTGGTTTTCGTACCACACGGTCCGATTCACTTTGCGAGCCGTCCCGAGCAAGTCAAGATCGCCATCGCCATCGAAATCGGCCGCCCGCATGGTGCGCGTCTCGGGAATGTTGTCTTCGATCAGGAGCTTCTCCCAGGGACTATCGCCCGGAGCGCCATCGTTTCGAAACCAGGCGAATTGATTCCCGAGCACCCAACTGGAGCCCGCCACGTCCAGGTCACCGTCCTGATCGAAATCGCCAAGCGCCACGTCGTATGCCCCCGGCAGATCGGTCGTAATGACATGCCTCGCCCAGAGCTTGCCATCGGTGGGCTGGCCGCTGTTCTCGAACCAGAGCAGATGTCCATGGAGGTTCTTGACGATTACGACATCGAGGTCCCCGTCACCGTCCACGTCGCCGGCCATGTGTCGCTCGAGCCGCTCCGGATCGTCCCGCTGAATGTGATGCTGCCGGAAGTTGCCCAGGCCGTCGTTCTCGAACAAGTACAATCGGTTGTGCGGCGTGTAATCCGCACTGCTCACGTCCAGATCGCCATCGCGATCGAAATCGACCGCGGCGATGCCATATGCGTAGGCATACTTGTCGGCGATCAAGTGTTCCGAGAAGCGGATCCCGGCAGGCCGAGGGCTCTCCGCAAACACGTGGCCGAGCGCAGCGGCCAGGTCGAGCCGCCGGTAGCTGCGCCCGGTCTGGGCGTCCTTCGCCGGCACTCCGGTCCGTTGCATGATTTCCAGTAAGGCGACCGCCAGGTTGTCGCCGTGTTGTCGCCAGTGATACCCCGTCTCTTCGATCGCCTCCCGCAAGACGATGGCTGCCCCGCAGGCGATGGCGTTCGATGACGACGTGGCCGCGGCAGGCACGACAAGATCGACCTTTTCATGCCGGTCGAGATAGACTTCGTCCCGACCTGGCCGGACGGCTCCGATCGCGAAACAGTTCGGTTGGCATGCCGGCCAGGAAATACCATCCGTGAAATTGTGGTTCCCGCTGGGAGCACTGACCCAGATTCCGAGTTGCCGTAATTCGGCCAGACGGTCGTCGATGTCGGTGGCCACGGGCTGCGCATGTGCCAGATCGTCCACGGGCGCCAGGTTGACCGTCGTAATGCGATACTCCTGGTGGTGGTCGATGATCCACTGCAACGCCCGGGCGACCGTCGCGCCGTCGCGGACATGTCCATGGCAGCATTCGAGGGCTCGGATGACAGCGACCTGGTTGTTGTAGGCGACACCCCACTTCCCGCCGTGGTAGACCGACGAGGGGATGCCGATCGTCGTGCCATGATAGCCTTTGCCTTCGTGGCGCGGGTTGTCGTCGCCATCGACGCTATCGTAGGTAACGAGCACCTTCGGCTGGTCGCCAGCGGATTGAGACCATTCGGGCTTCGCGAGATCACAGCCGTCATCGACCAGGGCCAGCGTCTGCCCCTTGCCAAACGTCAGTCGATGGCGGTACGTCTCCCAGGCCTGAACGACACCCGCATGCCGAAAGGAGACAGGCTCCACCGGCTGCTGGGTAAGTCCGACTTTCTCCAGGGCGCAGAGCGCGGACAGAAGCAGGATCCACGTTAGGGGGTACGCTATCCGCGATGGCGAGAACGGCGGACGAACGGCCCGCTGAGCCCAAGTGGTTCGACGCATGGAAGGCACCTTTCCCGTGTCATTCGGCCCAAGCCGTCTGCCACGCATCCGAAGCTGCACGAACGGAGTCTATGTTGCCGCATCTGGCAGAGCTACATTTACCAGACACGCGAGAGAACTTCGAGCCGGCGCGGCGGCGCGGGTCCCACCCGACCGGCTGGCGGCCACACGCAATCGCAGGAGATGCGACACGATGAATCACCTTCTTCCATTCCGTCCGCTCCGACACCCTGCGGCGTCCGGGCGGCTGATTCTGGGTACGTGGCTCGTCCTGAGTTGTGCGGTCCGCGCATTGCCGGCTGCGGAATTCTCGCCGGCCGTCGTCTACCAGAACGGGCACGAGGGCTACAACGCGTATCGCATTCCCGCCCTGGTTCAGGCCGCCAACGGCGATCTCCTGGCGCTGTGCGAAGCGCGCGAGGGGGGGGACGCGAGCGAGATTGACCTGGTTTTGAAACGGTCGCGGGACGACGGGCGCACGTGGGGGCCACTCGTGGTGGTGCAGGAGAGCGATCAGTTTCGCGAGCTGTTTCCGGCCAATGCGCCGCCAATCACCGTCGGGAATCCGGCTCCCGTCGTCGATCGGCTCGACCCGGCCCATCCGGGTCGCATCTGGCTTCCCTTTACGCTGGAGAATGACCGCGTCTTTGTCACGTACAGTGACGATCATGGCGTCACGTGGGCGCCGCGCCGCGAGATCACTCGGGACGTCAAGCGCCCGGGCTGGGGCTGGTATGCGACGGGACCGGTTCACTCGATCCAGCTGCAGCGGGGAAAGCATCGCGGCCGGCTGGTCGTCCCGGCCGACCACCGGCTCGGGGCCGGCGGTACCGATCGCGGGCTCGAAGGTGCTCAGGCGCTGCTGAGCGACGACCATGGGCTGACCTGGCGGCTGGGGGCTGTCGACACCACCTATGACGATGACCTCAAGGCGAACGAGACGACGGTGGTGGAGTTGAACGATGGACGGCTCTACTTCAACACGCGCGATCAGAACGGCAAAGCAGCTGGGACGCGCGGCATCGCCTATAGCAGCGATGGCGGCGAGTCTTTCGATCAGTCGGGCGAGGCTCGCTACAAGTGGTTCGCACCCGCGGGATCGCCGTTCGATCCTCCCGTGGTGCAGTGTTCGCTGCTGCGGGCCGCATCCCGGGTCGACGGCGATGACCTGGATCTGATCCTGTTCTGTGGTCCCGACGAAAGCGGCCCCACCGGCCCGGGCCGCACGGACCTGCGGCTAAGGTACACCACCGACGAGACATCCACCTGGCACGACGGCCCCTTGATCCACGAAGGCCCTGCTGCATACAGCGATATGGTCCGCCTGCGCGCCGGCGAATACGGATTGCTGTTCGAAGCAGGGCTTAAGGAGAACCGGCGTTACGATCGCATTCACTTCGTCCGAGTAACGCGTTCCGACTTGAAGCTGTAGTTCTCGGCCACCGTCACCCAGTAGCTGGCGCCCACGGGGAGCAGATCGTCGTTGAAGTCGTAGCGGGGATTGTGCAGAAGCCGTTCGCCGGTGGACGGGCCATTGCCGGCCAGGATGTAGCAGCCTGGGCGCTGTTGCAGCATGAAGGCAAAGTCTTCTGAGCCCATGTTGGGCGTCACCTGGGCATCCACATGCGAGGGGCCAACCACACTCGCCGCCGCCGCGACGCACTGGCTTGTCTCGTCGCTTGTATTGATCGTCGCGGGATAGCGCCGCTGGTAGTCAACGACGGCGGAGCACTCGAGCGCGGTGGTCACACCGGCCACGATGGCGCGCATCCGCGCCTCGACCTGATCCTGGACGTCGGATGCAAACGTGCGGGCCGTTCCCCGTAATACGACCTCGTTGGGAATGACATTCCACGTATCGCCGCCGTGAATCTGGGTGATGGTCACCACGACCTGCTTCAGGGGATCGACGTTCCGGCTGGCAATGGTTTGCAGTGCGGTCACGACCTGCGCGGCCGCCGTGACCGGATCGATCCCCAGGTGGGGCATAGCGGCATGGCAACCCCGGCCGCGAATCCGGATCTCGAAGACGTCGAACGCCGCCATGATCGGCCCTGGACACACGGCAAATCGCCCCACATCGAGCCCGGGCCAGTTGTGCATCCCAAAGACGGCGTCGCAGGGAAACTGGTCGAACAATCCCTCCTCCACCATGACCCGGCCGCCGCCCTCGTTCTCCTCGGCCGGCTGAAAAATTACATGCACCGTGCCAGTGAAGTTACGGGTCTCGGCCAGGTAACGCGCGGCGCCGAGGAGCATCGTCGTGTGGCCGTCATGCCCGCAGGCGTGCATCTTGCCGGCGTTTTGCGACCGGTACGGCACGTCGTTCTGTTCGGTGATGTCGAGCGCATCGATGTCGGCGCGCAACCCGATTCGCCGCGGCGGCTGGCCGGGCGCGGCATCCCGACCGCGAATCGTTCCCACGACACCTGTCCGCGCAAGACCGCGATGCGTTTCGATGCCCCACGATTCCAGCCGCGACGCAATGAAGTCCGCCGCAAACGTCTCTTCGAAGGCAGTCTGCGGATGGGCGTGGAGCTCGCGTCTCCAAGCGGTCATCTCGGGATGCCAGTCTCGCAAGCGCGGAATGATGCCCATCGGAAAGTCCTCCAATCGTGCGGGTGTCCTCGTTCAACCCATGGCCGCAGGCGACGTGTACCTGCGTTCGCCTCGCCTGGGGCGACGGGCTAAACGACAATGGGGTATCATGGCGACAACCATCCAGGCCGGGCGTCAGTCTACGGGAAAGCACGCCTCGCCCCAACGGGTCGCGGCCCCTGCCCGGTGGCGGTGGCGGGAGGAACCCGGGCCCCGTTACATTGCGATCCCAATTCGGTCTCGAGCGCGCCTCGGCCGCGTCCCGGGAGAACCCCTCGCTCAGGATTCACCCTATGAAATTGCTCGCGTGGCCCGTGTGGATGACTTTGCTGGCGGCCTGCGCGAACTTCGGCATCCGGGCTGTCGCCGCCTCACCCCCGAACATCGTGGTCATCCTCGTCGATGATTTGCGGTGGGACGATCTAGGCTGTGCCGGACATCCGTTTGCCCGAACACCGCACATGGACCGGATCGCGGCGGAAGGCGCCCGCTTCCTGAACGCGTTCGCCGTCACTCCGCTCTGCTCACCTAGCCGTGCGACGCTGCTCACCGGGCTCTACCCTCACGCACACGGCATTACCGACAACACCGACCGCAGCGCGCTCAGCCATCGGCTGGTTACCTTTCCACCGTTGTTACAACAAGCTGGCTACCGTACAGCGTTCGTCGGCAAGTGGCACATGGGCAACGACGACTCGCGCCGGCCGGGATTCGATCATTGGGTATGCCTGCGCGGCCAAGGAACGACGTACGATCCCGTCCTGAACGTGAATGGCACCGAAACTCGGGAATCCGGGTATGTCACCGATATTCTGCACGATCACGCTCTGCGGTTCCTGCGGCAGCCGCGTTCGCAGCCGTTCCTGCTCTACCTGGCGCACAAGGCGCTGCATCCCGAACTGACCCAACGCGCCGATGGCAGCATCACGGATCCGAACGCATCGACATTCCTTCCCGCGGCGCGTCATCGGGATCTGTACGCTCGCGAGTCCCCGCCGCGGCGTCCCAATGCACTCGTTCCTCCAGAAGGAAAACCCGCGCTCGAGCGCCCGATCGGCGATCTCCCGCCGCTCGGACCCGCAACCGGCAGCAGCGACGCCGCGATCCTGGGCCGGCTGCGCATGCTCGCTGCCGTGGACGAAAGTCTGGGAGGATTATTGCAGTCGTTGCACGAGTCGGGTGAGCTTGACCGGACGCTGGTCGTGGTGACGAGCGACCACGGCTACTTTTATGGTGAACACGGGTTGAGCGTCGAGCGCCGGCTGGCCTATGAGGAGACCATCCGCATCCCGCTGCTCATGCGACTTCCTGGTATGATCCAGCCCGGCAGCCAACCCGCTCAGCTGGCCCTCACAGTTGACCTCGCTCCCACGTTGCTTGACTTGGCCGGAGCGAAGCCGCTGGGTGCCTCGACTGGTCGCTCGCTTCGTCCCTTGTTCGCCGGGCCGGCCCCTGACTGGCGCCGCGAGTTCCTCGTCGAGTACTTTTCCGACACGGTGTTTCCCCGCATTCACCGTATGGGTTACCAAGCGGTGCGCAACGAGCGTTGGAAGCTGATCCACTACACCGAGCTTCCTGGAATGGACGAACTATACGATCTGGCTTCCGATCCGTATGAGCAGGTAAACCGGTTCACCGACCCCTCGCAGCAAACGACCGTCAGCACGATGCAGCAAGCATTGAAAAGGCTGAACGATGAACGATGATCGGGGCATGATGAAAGGCGAAGCCGGCGATTGGGAGCGTTACCGGGATTACCTGCACCTGTTGGCTCGGTTGCTGCTCGATCGGCGCCTGTGCTCCAAAGTCGATCTCTCCGGCGTCGTTCAGCAGACGATGCTCGAGGCGAGCCAAGCTGATCCCCGACACAGGGCGACCGATCCGGCCCAGCAGGTGGCGTGGCTGCGACGCATTCTGGCAAACAACCTGGCCGATGAAATCCGCAAATGGAACGCCAGCAAGCGGGGTGGCGCGCGGGAGGTGTCGCTGGAGGCAGCGTTGCAGCAGTCGTCGCTACGGCTGACAGAATGGCTGGCCGACGACGCTTCCTCACCGAGCGAACGTGTGGAGCGGCAGGAGCGATTCCAGCAGCTGGGTGCGGCGCTCGAGCGGTTGCCATCGGACCAGCGTGAAGCGGTGCGCATGCGGTACTTCCAGGGCCAGGCGCTGGCGGACATCGCCTCGGAACTGGAACGAAGCGAGACGGCCATCGCGGGGCTATTGAAGCGCGGTCTGCAAAACCTGCGCAGGGAACTGGGAGGATAATCGTCACGCATGTACCAGCCCTCCACCTCTGCGCGGGAGCGCGAACAGCGCGTCGATGAAGCGATTGTCGCCTGGCTGGCGGCTGTCGACCGGGGTGCGCCACCCGATCGAGAGTTGTTTCTAACCCAGCATGCTGACGTGGCCGAGGAACTCCGTGCGTTCTTCCGGGTCCACGATCGTCTCGCCCCGTGGCCCACCGCGGCAACTTCGGACGGGCCGAGATCCCGCACCTGGCCCGGGCAAAACGCCGCCGGAATGCGATTCCCACGCGGTTTGGAACTGGCTCCGGGGGCGATCCTGGCAACTAGCGGGCCCGGCAGCGCAGCTTTTGGCGACTACGAATTAGTGGACGAGTTAGCCCGTGGCGGGAGGGGGGTGGTCTA
>JBFWYF010000205.1:0-9758 GCA_050186685.1 Pirellulaceae bacterium | reverse complement strand
GGTCGAAGTAGAGGCTCTCGTAGTCCGAATCGTTTGAGAAGAACCGAAGCGTGGAGCCTCGCATCCGTGACAGCATCGTTGCCAGCGAACGCAGATACCTGTCGCCCTCCTGCTTGCAGTCAATGATCAGAATTGGCGATGCCGAACGGTGATCGTAGCTGGGGCGCGGTTCGCCGAGCTGCAGAAGGAGCTGTGCTACCGCTTGTGACGTTTTTCCTGACCCCGTAGCGCCAAGCACGTACGCGTGATGGTTGAGAACGTGACGGGGTACGAAAATGGGGCGTGAGGATTCGGCGTCGAGGCCGATGAAGAGTTCGTGCGATAGATCAGGTGTTCGCTTGGCGAGCTTGTGGTAGCGTCGGAACTCGGGAATCGACTCGTCCGGAAACCAGGCCCGCATCCTGCGCAGGTTCAGGAGTTCCCACGCGCGGGGACCGAGGCGATCGAATTTCGTTGCAACGTCCACGGGAGACGGAGGTCTCAGCGGGGGCACCTCTGGAGCAGCGAGGATTCCTTCCGGAATGCTTGCGCTTCTTCCCGGCTCAGGTCGCTTGCTTTTTCCTTTCCGGCCCCAAAGCATCAATAGCACCTTTCAACTCGTCCTGCCCTGGAACAATCGTGACCGAAATATAAGCACATTGGCGAAGTCGCCGGTCGTTCGGACCCTTGGCCGCCTCGATTCCCTGCTTGATGGCGTCCTGTCGCTCTCGATTGTCAACGAGGATCGCATGGCCGTAAAGTCGATTGCGGATGAATCCTTCGACGCATGGCGCTTTGACAGACTTGGTGACGCTCTCGGAGACAGCGCCCACGACCTTTGCAGGCGTGGCTTTCAGACCGGGAACCATGACTTCCACAACACGAGTTTCTTTCGGTCGGTACTCAATCACATGGCACTTGCCGGGGGGGATGTCGCCGTAGAGGTCGCGAAGTTCGTCTGCCAACAGTCGAACGCGAGCTCGGCCGCTCAAGAGGCAAAAGGCGTAGACAGCGAGGTTGAAATGGAGCGACGTGGGTCGTGGTGTCTCCAGCTGGCGACGGCTTACGTCAACAAATGCTGAGGCGCCTCTGTCGAGCCGAAATGCCTTGCGTGAAGAGTTGAAGCTATCAATCTTGGCCAGTAGTCCTGCCTTCTCAAGTCGGTTCAACGTTCTCCGGGGATCGCCGCCGTCGAAGAAGAGCCAGCTGACCACCTCATGAAACGTCAGGTGGTATCTGGCGACGTGGTTCAGGATTCGTTGATCTCGCTCCGAGAGCTTCATCGGACTGTTCTCAAGGGCCGGCTACCAGATTTCGTATGCGAGGTTCTGGTTCTCGCAAAACGCGTGGAAGCTGCGGAACTTATCCGGGCGATAGAGCCCAGCCAACTCAATTGCCCGGGGAGCCACCTGGGTGTCGATCAACGCGTCAGGGCGCCTATCAGCGTTTTCAAATCCGCACCTACCAAGCAGGTCCTCCGACACCCATGCCGCGGCACGGTCGGGGTGCTGGGCTCGGATTTTCAGGAACACGCCGGCCAAACTAATGTCGTGGCTGAGCTCCATGTGCCGGGGCCATCGGCCGCCGCGACCGCCGAGCCAAGTGCCCGCCAGCTTCGACGCGATCACTAGTTTGCAGGATTGTGGGGCGGCAGACCAGCGACTCGCGGTGCGGCGGGCCAGATCGACCGAGTCCGGCGGTTCCCGGCCCGGAACCCAGACGGCCATTGGCAGGTCGAGGAGAAGCTCGGGGTGAGCAATCATGGTATCCCGATGAACCAGGCCCGCACGTTCCAAGCGGACCAGGCGGATGTCTGCATGCCGACGAGGTGTGACCGTGTCGGCGAACCACGTTCGAGCAATCTGCTCCAGGGTGAGCACCCGAACGCGGCGAACCAGCGTGTCGAGCAACTCCCGATCCCGGGGGGTGAGTCGCGTGGATTGTCGAGCGTCCAAATGCACGGTCGGGACCCTTCTTAGTCAGGAGAGAACGCGTACGACTCCAGATGGATAAACCGCGTCTCTGCAAGTGGTTATCACGATGCGTTCGTGCAAAACCACGGGCAAGCCAGGATCACGAGTTTGCACGGCATTTTGGACGCCCACTTGACAGCCAGCGGCAGATTTCGGAACATAATATTCGTTGTCGAATATCATGGTGGGTGAGCATGGCGAAGTCAACCAAAGGGACCAAAACTGGACGCGGCGTCGGCCAGCGGATTCGCGAGCTTCGCAAAGCGAAGGGGCTCACGGGCGAGGAGCTTGCCGAACGTTTGGGCGTGAGTCAGGCCACGGTTTCGAAACTCGAAACCGGCGTGCAGGCGCTCGACCTCAGCCATGCCGTCAAGCTTGCGGCGGCACTCAATCTGTCCAAGCAGGAGACCGCTCAGCTCATGTCCGAGTCCGGGGCATCCGGGCCTACAGTTCCGGCGGACCGAATCGCCCAGATCGTGCCCTTTGATTTCCTGCGTCGAGGCGAGCCCTCCCGACGACAGGCTGAAGCGGCTCGCATTGAGTCCAAAGCTCGGGAGATTCGCGAATTTGCTCCGACGCTGATCCCCGGCTTGTTGCAGACCGAGACGTACGCCCGGGCGGCCATTCGGCTGAGCGGGATTACGCGGCCAGATGAAGTCGATGAAGGCGTCAAGGGACGGCTGAGCCGCCAGAAGACACTGCGCGAGCGTAAGCAGTTTCGGTTCGTCCTCAGCGAGTCTGCCTTGCGGGCCCGGATCGCATCCTGTGGAGAGCTTCAACGACAACTTCAACATCTCAAGCGGCTTGCCCGGCGGAGGAATGTGCGGATTGGCGTCATAACCTGGTCCGCCCGCCTGCCCACTTGGCTGCCCCCCAACTTCGCACTCTTCGACGACCGCCTCGCCTATGTCGAGTTGCCACATGCCGAGCTCTCCTTGACTGGCCCCGTCGAGCTGAAGACCTACTCCGGCCTGTTCGACGAACTGGAACGGGCGGCCGCGTATGACGGCGAATTCGAAGCGACGCTGGATCGCATCGCCGGCGACCTCGAACGGCTCGGCGACGCCGAGTCATCAATGCATCCCACCCTCCGCTAGCTCGTCAAACTGCCGTTACCGGCATTCTGCCTCCTTGACAGATTATTCGTCTACGAATATTCTATTACGCATGCACGAGAGATGCTACGGGCTGTGCGACTGCTGCGGTGCCAAGTGGTTCACCTTCGTGGAACTCGACGAGTGTCCCCGTTGCGAGTGCCCGTATGTCGAGCATGTGCGAGCTGTTCCTCCTTGGAAAGCTCTTCGCGAAGAAGAGGGAATCGACGAGAGACGCCCCGTGCCTCGCGATCAATCAAACGACTGACGTTGAATGCGAAGCACGGGTCGCCTTAGCGAACGGCTAATTCACATGAGCAAGATGTACTTCGGTCGTTGCGATGAGTGCGTGAACACGTGGTTCGGTCCGGAAGTGCTCGAAGAGTGTCCTCACTGCGGATGTCCGTGTCCCGAACACGTTGCAGCCGTTCCACCTTGGAAATTCCCGTGGGACGAAGAAGGCGACGAGATTTCATCACCGGGCGACGAGAACGATGATCGATGTTGAACACGAAAAACTGGTCGCCATTCGGGAAGTGCCGAGCCTTATTCCGCCCCGGCCCTCCGGGAAGAGGATCCACGTCAGTGCTTGTTACCGGTGGATCTCGCGTGGTGTGCAGGGTGTGAAGCTCGAAGCCGTCCGCCTGGGTGGAACAACCTTCACGTCGATCGAGGCCATCCAGCGATTCGCGGATCGACTTGGCAACGCCGATCGATCCACGCCAACACGGACCGTCACGCGAGAAAAACAGCTCAACCGGATGCGCGCTCGCCTCAAAGAACGCTTCGGCGCCGGTCGAGATCCCGCACAGCACACGGCATCGCAAACCGGCCATAACAACGATTACCAGGTGGTGGACCCGCACATGGAACAGAAAGGAGTATCGCCATGAGCAATAGCGACACGAAAAATCAGCCTGTTCAGGAGATTCGCCTCGGGCTCATCAAAGCCGTGATTTGGGCGAATCCCACGAAGAATAACGGGACCATGCACAACGTGACGTTGGCGAGGCTGTATCGGGACTCGGACGACAAGTGGCAGGAATCCGCCTCGTTTCGGCGAGATGACCTGCTGCTCACTCGGAAGGTTCTCGATGCGGCACACTCGTGGATTTGTCAGACGGAACAGGAGCGGTCGGCGAACGAATCGGAAGCCGCTTCCGCTTGATAAGGTTCAAGCGGGTCCATCCACCTGGACCTTCCAATCGCGCCGCCGCGCAACGAGAGCAGCCATGGCTTCAGAACTGAGCGTTCACTTTTCCTCGCGAACGAACGATTGGGAAACGCCCTCCGAGCTGTTCGCCGAGCTGAACGAGATCTTCCACTTCGATCTTGATGCCTGTGCCTCGGCGGAAAATGCGAAATGCTCGCGTTATTTTACCAAGCATGACGACGCCTTGAGCAAGCGTTGGACCGGAACCGTGTGGATGAACCCGCCATACGGTCGCGAAATCGCAGCGTTCATGCGGAAGGCCTACGAGGAATCATTGCGTGGCGCGACCGTCGTTTGCTTGGTGCCAAGCCGAACCGACACGGCATGGTGGCATCGCTACGCAAAGCAGGGACAAATCATTTTTCTACGCGGCCGGCTTCGATTCGGAGCGGCGACAGCATCCGCTCCGTTCCCCTCGGCCATCGTGATCTTTTGGGGCGGCCGTCTCGGCGAAGCGACGCGAGCACCATCAACGTGAATCCTGGCGTTTGGACGAACCGAAACGGGAATTCCGACGGGAGCGCATCCATGACCGGTCATCCTGCTGACCCTTCAAGATTCTGCGACTTGCGCACCAGTCATGATGGGACAAGTCTTCGCGGATTTCTTCTCGCCTCCTGCCAGCAGCTCGTTGACCGATTGTGGGAACCGCAGGAACCATTGTTCAGCGGCCCGCTGCTTCAATGGTACGTTGAGTTCCAAGACGGAACGCTTGCCGCCATCAGCTCGCACGACGCAGTTCCGGCCGGGATTGACCTCTACTTCTGCTGGCATATCAGGGGGTTCAATCGAAACGCGTACCTGCGGATGCGAGACCACCTTGAAGCCGTGGAGGCGACCAAAGCAATCGTGCCACCGGCGACAGGGTACCGGATCGATGCGAGACGACACAAGATTTACACGATCGAGGTGCTCACCCGTTCGTGATTTCGCCTGTACCGACCTTTGAGAGATTCGAGCCGCCGACCAATGTTTCGGAGAAGGCATTCGGAACGGTTGCTGAGATCTGCCCGGCAGAAACACCGCCGAGCCACCATTTCAGAAAATCTCATCCGCCATCGACGATCTGATGTCCGCGTCAGTTCGCAGAAAGACACCCTTCGCCTCATCCTCATCGGCCAAGATGATGCGTGGACGCTCACCGACCCTTGAGGTGTAGACGATAAACTCGATACCGTCCCTGCCTCGACACAGCGAGGCGGCGAGACATCGGCGAGCCTGTTTCGTGATGTCCCTGAACCAAATGTGCTTGTTGGCCATGATGCTGCACGTCTTTTCATGCAGAGCCAGCGCAGCGCTGGTGTCGTTCGGATGGAGATTGGCATACGACGCCTCAATGGAAAGCTCGACGCCGTCGCTGCAATCCGCCCAACAGGACCCTGAATCGGCTGGTGGGTCACCAGCGAGTGTGTGATGGTCATGCGGTAGAAATACAACCGTTGCGGAACGGTCGGCCGCGGTGACGATGCGGAACTCCGTGCCGTCCGAATCGTGATGGACGGAGAGCAGTTTGAGGCCGCGTAGCAGTGCGATCTCATTCTCCTTACGCCCATCGCTGTCAACGTCGCCCCACTCGCCGGAGGCGTGCTTGAGAATGGCGGCGTGGATTTCGTTAGCCGGAACAGTGAAATAGAGGTTCTCGGTGATGACAATCGAACCGAGTTGAAAAATGCGTTTGTTGCTCATAGTTGATTCCCTTGATGTTAAGGCACCCGGGGCGAGCGTTCTCGCCTCGGGTGCATGGTTGACTCATGCGTTGACCACCGACCGTCAATAGTCTTCCGGCAGCAGCACTGTGGTTACCGAGCGGTCCGCCTCGGTGATGATCCAGAACTTTGTCCCGTCAGCGGCGTGATAGACCGAGAAGAGCCGGAATCCCTCCTTCAACGAGAGTTCGTTTTCTTTGCGGTCGTCATCGCATATATCACCCCAGTCACCCTTGGCGTGACGTGCGACTGCCGCCAGCACGTCGATCGGCGTGATTTCGGTTGTGGCGTTTCGAGAGACAACGAGTTGGCCCAGCGGGAACTTCTGCGATGGGAATTCGAAGTCGTTTGATGTGTTGGTCATGATTGCTTCTCCATAATGGGCCCCCCAGAGCCACTTTTTCGCCCTGGGAGGCTCGGTTTTGTTCTCGCCCTAGAGGGGACGAAACCGAGCCGACCGGGCGAAAAAGGAAGCGAGTCCGGCGGAAGCGCAGAGAGCGGAGCAATGCAAGCGGCATGACAGCGGGCGGGAAGGCGATCGCTGGCTTGCGGCGTCACGCTCGACGTCACCGGTCGTCGAAAGCGAGCAGCGACAAGCCCGCTGGCATGACGGTTGCGCGGAGCGACTGGAGCGTACGCCGGCGGCGACAGGAACAGAGCCGGGCCGAAGGCCCGTCAGAATGGGAAGAGGCTCCGCGAACGGAGCCTCTGAGATTGCCATTGGATGGACGAGGCGGCAGACTTGTCGCGCTATGTGAAGTTGGCAGCGGGACCCGTTGGCAAGGCAACGACCGCCGAGTCAAGCGGCGTCGTGACCGAGCATGACCGTCTCGGCGTTGTCGAGCGTCCGGCGAATCCAGTCTGCGGCGCTGAGGGCGACGCTGGCGATGTCGTCAGCGTCTTTCTGGCGGAAGGAATTCGTATAGCCGAACTCCTCCTCACCGACCGGGTAACAGCGGGACAGGCTGAACTCATAAAACACGCCGTTCCGACCGCGTCGCAGCCAAATCGAGCCGCCGATGGCGCCACGCCGGAACGTCTGGACAGGTTTCTCGTTTTGCATTTTTTCCTCCTTCAAATACCGTTTCATCGAGCCTGCCACAGGCGTTGGCGCTAAGCAAGCATTGCCGGCCAGGATCGCGGCTCGTAATTTGGTCAGCATGGAGGAATGCCCATGAGCCCGCGACGAGCCGGTCCCGAGAAGACGCGTTTCACGATGTGGCTGCCGAACACGATGCTGGCCGACTTGGAGCGAATCCAGCGGGCGAGCGAGAAGGAGTCCGTGGCCGAGGTGATTCGGGAAGCGATTGCCGTCTATCGAGATCTGCTCAAGTCCCGCGAAGACGGTGTCGACCTGTTCTTCCAGGACGCCAAGAGTGGTGAGTCCGGCAAGATCTGGCTGCTGCCAGGTCCGCCGCCAGTCGGCCGCAGGAAGCCCGCCAAGAGGCGCTGAGCAAATTCTCCATCAGGGTTGAATGCAAGATGTAATATGCATAAGATATGACGTTGTCCGGCCGGTTGAACGGAGGTGCCGCGGTGCGAGGCAGCGTCAAGCCAACCAGATTCCCGCCCCGGAGGGCTCCGCGATGTGAAGGAGGTCTCCGGCCGCAATTTCGGGCTGCTTATCGCGTATGTGCTTCCGGGCCTGGCTCTGCTCTGGGCGGCTTCGCCGCTTTCCCCCGAAATTCGATCGCTACTGACCGCAGCACCAGTGGGCGATGCCCAAGCCCCGACAGTCGGCGGTTTCCTGTACGTCACGCTTGCGTCGGTGGCGGCGGGCATCCTCTCCAGCACGATACGCTGGGCGCTGCTCGATCCAATCCATCACCGCACGGGTATCCCCCGCCCCGCCTGGGACGATTCGCAGCTTCAGAAAAACCTCGACGCTTTCGAGGCGTTGGTCGAGGCCCACTTCCGCTACTACCAGCACTACGCCAATTCGCTCGTGGCCATGTTCTTCGCACTTGCGATGCGACTCGCCGCCATCAATGGATGTCTCTCCAGGCTGGAGCCGACCGACATCGGCATCCTGCTTATCACGATTCTTTATTGGGCCGGATCGCGCGACACGTTGCGACGGTACTACGCGCGGGCGGCATTTTTGTTGGGAACCGTCGACAAGGAGCCTGATCATGACGAACGGGCACAGCTATGAGACCGGTGGCGGGGCAGCGGCAACGGAACAGAAGCCGGTGACTCCGCAAACCAGCGACCCAGGTACGAAGCGGACGGTGAAGCGTACCACCACGCCATCAACGGCCGAGGTTGATCGCAAACCCGCCCCGCGCAACTGAGTCCGCGCGGCACATCGGCGCCGACGGGAAGAACGGGCGTGAGACGTCGGGCGAATTCCCGGCGTCCCGCGCCCGTTGCTGTTGAATGACAAAGAGCATGGCCGCTGCCAGTAGAAGCAGTGGCGCGAAGCGGAGGAGCAGTGCCGCTCTTGACAAGCTGTACGGGCTATTGGCGTACCGAAGTAATCGCCACCTCCATTGATTGGGCAGACGCAGCTCCTCCATGAACGGACCCTAGCACGATTTCGAATCGTAAATCAAACCCCGTTTGCAGAGCAGGAAATGAGAGAGGCGAGGTGGCGCCAGGCAAACGCTTTCCGCTGATCCGCTACGCTGCGGCCAGCGTCAAAAGCGCAGAAGCCTTGGTGTCCACCTCGGTTCGGTCGCCGATGAATTTCGATTCGCCGGCGAGCCGCGTCAGTGCGTCCACGACGCTCCATAGGGTCAGCGCGCCACTTTCCCGGGCCATCTCAACGGCACGTTTGGCCAGTGCCGCCCTGATGCCCCGGTGCGACAGCTGCTTCAGTGCGTCTTCCGCACTGTCGCCGAGTGTGGCGCGCATTGCGGCGGACACGACCTTGGCGAACCCGTCGCGGCGTTCGTCTCGCCTCGCGACCAGGCGCTCGATGATTCGGCGGATCTCCCCGAATGCGTCGTGCACCTTGGCCGTGTGCTTGCGGCTGAACTCGACGACTTCCACGGCATCCCAGACGATATGATTGCGGCAAACCGCCTGAAACCAGAACGTCTGGATGCCCACCGAACGGCGGCCAACTTCCGAGTTCCAAAGGAAGAACCCGGGCGCGAAGGCCTGACCGTCGATGTCGGTCCAGCCGGCCGGATCGATCAGGAACACGAACATGTCCTGCTCGCCCCGGTACAGGCCGGTACCTCGTGGCGTGTCGTCAGCGGCGTTGGCCACGTCGGCGCGCTGCGGCGGCTGAAAATCCGTCGCGAACTCGCGCACCATCGAGAGCAACTCCACGTCGTACAGCCGCGTGTAGCTCGCGCCGTGAACCGCCCGAACGATGTCACTGCCCGAGCGGTCAGTCGTGAGCGCCTGGAGCGGCTTGCTGCCCGTAGGCATCGTCTCGGTCAACGCCTGACACGCCGTCTCCGACGAGAGCTTGTTCAGCGTGTCCTTGCTCACTCCCGCGAGGGAGCAAACCTGGCTGAAACTCCAGTCGTTCAGACGGAACGTGCCGTCGTCACCCAGCTTGAGCCCCAGCCGGCCGTTCATGGGCGTGAATCCGATCGATGTTGGATGCGCCCAGCGGTCCCGGGAGTCTTCCCGGCTCCGAGCGCAGGCATCGAAGAGATCCTCAAACGTTGCGTACGTCTCGTCCGGCTCGCGCCGGAAGAGTTCCTCATTGGCCCGTGTCAGATTCTGCATGGTCAATCCTCCTTTCAAGGGAAACCATCAGACCTGGCGTCACTCGCCTCTCGCTCACCGCTGCATGGAGTGGTCAGCGAGAGCCGGATCGGGCTGAATCGACCGA
>JBFWYF010000204.1:0-9772 GCA_050186685.1 Pirellulaceae bacterium | reverse complement strand
GCCCCGCTGGTTGACTGCGCACCCTGCTTCTTGGCACGCAGCAGTTCCTGCAGGAAGAAGATCGTCATTTCCACCTGCAGTTTCGCCGACGTGATGGAGAAGGCCATTTCCCGCAACGAAGACGTCAGGGCCGAGATCTGGCGAGTCATCTGAGTGATGACCTGAGTGCTTTCTTCCATGATCGTGGCGAGATTATGCGTCACGACGGTCAAGCCTCGGCCCGACTGATCCAGGCGGTACGAAGTGGTGACGGCGTTGAACGAGATGAGCCGGATATCCCGCGCCAGCTCCAACAGGAACTCCGACTTGCCATCCAGCCGCTTGATCAAGTCGAGGAACGAAGCCACTCGCGAGAACAGGTCGTCCAGTAGTCGATCGATCGTGACCGCTGCCTGGAGCATCGCTTCCAGCTCGTCGGCCGACGCGGAAACATGGCACATTGCCGATGCGAATGCGGGGGATGTCAGCCCCTGGCGACCACGAGCGGCGATGGCATCCCGGTGCTGGGCCATCTCTGCCGCGAGCGCAGTGTGCATGAAGCTGTCGTAATCGGCGAATCCCTTCTCTTTGAGCACAGCCATCAATCGCTCGGCTGAACGCTGCATCGCGCTGCGATGTGCTGCGACGGTATCACCCGCCGCCAATTCGATCCCACGCATTTCGGTGTAGATGTCCTTGGCGACGGACAGGAAAGCGGAGGAGGGCTTGAATCGTACCGAGAGATATCCCTGCGGAATGGGGACGGCCAGGGCCATCACCCAGTATCGGCAACCATCCGCCGCCATGTTCTTCACGTATCCGGCGAACGACTTACCATGCCCCAGATAGTCCCACAGCAGTTTAAAGACCGCACAGGGCATGTCGGGGTGACGGATGGTATTGTGCGGCTTGCCCAGCAGCTCGGAGATGGGATATCCGCTCACCCGAACAAATACGTCATTGCCGCTACGGATGATTCCCTTGACATCCGTCGTGGAAAAGAACAGTTCGTCACATTCAAACGGGCGGTCCTGGTCCCGCGGCGTAATCGAGCGAGGAGCCATGGTTTGTCGTCTCATTCCGGGATAGGCCCCGGAGCCGGAGGCATCGGCCTCGCAACCGCAGGGCGCAGACAGGAAAAAGGAATGTCCAGAAACATCGGCGTGCCGAGTACGGAGTCTCCAAACAACCCCGAAAGACACAGTCCGCAAGGTTTGCTGCGCCTATGCAGCCTGCCGGGTACCCAGCGCGCGGTGAGCGGATCCGGGTAACTGGTCACAGGGACACAGTTGCGGGAACGGATCGGCGAAAGGCGCTGAATTGCATGCTACGGTTTCTTCGGTGACGCACCACATCCGCGCCGTCGCCTGAGCGCCCTGTACGGAGCGCCCTGAGCCCTGCGGAGTGCGCCCGGGTGATCATCCATTTCGCCATCTTCCACGCGAGGGGAGCAGTCTTACATGTCGCACGACAAGCAGCAGTATCGCTTACTAACGCGCAGCGATTTCGACGGCCTGGTATGCGCCATTCTGCTCAAGGAGCTGGGCATCCTCGGCGATATTCGCTTCGTGCACCCGAAGGATGTGCAGGACGGGAAGATTGCCGTGACCGACCGGGACATCCTCACGAACCTGCCGTACGTGCCTGGGTGCCACTTGTGCTTCGATCACCACGCCAGCGAAGCCACCCGCAACGAGTCGGCGGCGACAAATCACGTGCTGAACGTCGACGCTCAATCGGCGGCAAGCGTCGTCTATGAGTATTTTGGCGGCTTCTCACGATTTCGTCATATCGACACCACGATGATGCAGGCCGTCGACAAGGCGGACTCGGCCAACTTCACCGCGGATGAAATCTTGAATCCCGCTGGTTGGACGTTGCTCTCGTTCCTGATGGACCCGCGAACCGGATTGGGACGTTTCCGGAATTTCCGCTTGTCCAATTACGAGCTGCTGATGCGGTTGATCGATGACTGCCGTCAGCTATCCGTCGACGAAGTCCTGCAATTGGCCGATGTGTCTGAGCGCGTGGAACTGTACATGTCCCACCGAAGGAGGTTTGCCAGCCAGCTGCGCCGCTGCGCGACCGTGCATGACAATGTCGTCGTGCTGGATCTCCGCCAGGAAGAAGTCATCTACTCGGGCAACCGGTTCATGATTTATGCCTTGTTCCCCGAATGCAACGTTTCGATGCACGTCCTGTGGGGAGTCAAACAGCAGAACACGGTCTTCGCGATGGGCAAGTCGATCATCAATCGGACTTGCCGTACGAACATTGGCGAGTTAGCGCTGCAGTATGGCGGCGGGGGACATGAAGCCGCGGGAACGTGCCAGGTTGCCAACGACGAGGCGTGCGCGGTCCAACACGCATTGATCGACCAACTTCGCGAGGAGCCGGAGGCTGCGGAACTCGCCCTGGAATCGGTGGCCGGTCGTACCTGAGTTCCACTTCCGGTTGAAGGACGCGCCCGATGCCTGCCACGACGTGTGAACGTCCCGTCAGCCACGACGACTACGTCGCGGTTTCGGCATCCATGCTGGTTCCGTCGAAGCTGTGTGGCGTTTCCCTGTATACGCGCGACGACACAGCCAGTCCCATGCGGCTGTTCCGGGGACCGGATTTTCCCATTACTCAGCAGGATCTCGATGCGCTGTCGGCCAGCGGGCGCAAGAAGCTCTTTGTTTCCGCGACCGAGCACCGCCAGTTTCAATCGTACCTGCGCGAGAATTTGGACGGTTCCCTGAAGGACGAATCGTTGAGCATCACCCAGCGGTTCGACATGTTGAACGAGGTGGTGCGCGACGTACTGGGCGAATCGTTTCAGCGCGGCGACATGGATCAGACGGTCTCCCAGACCGCGGAACTGGGCAAACGCACCGTCGATATGATCTGCCGAGACGACACCGTGGCTTCCGAACTGTGTGGCGTGCTCTATCACGATTACCATACGTTCACGCATTCCGCGAACGTCGCGTACTACTGCGTCATGCTGGCCAAGGAACTGGGGATCACGGACAAGGCGGAATTGAACCAGATCGCGACCGGCGCCCTGCTCCATGACTTGGGAAAGTTGGAGATCCCCGAGGCCATCCTGACCAAGGACGGTAAGCTGACCGATCAGGAGTTTGCGTGCATCAAGCGGCATCCTACCGCGGGGTTTCGGAAGCTCTGCCACCGTGAAGACCTGAACCTGGGACAGCTCATGATGGTCTACCAGCACCACGAACGGCTGGATGGTAAGGGTTATCCCGTGGGTGTCGGGGGTTCGGAGATCCATCACTGGGCCCGCATCTGTACGGTCTCGGACGTATTCGAGGCGCTGACCAGCAACCGTCCCTACCGAGCCGGCCTCACGCACGCCGCGACGTTCGAGATCATGGACCGCACTATCGGCACCGCGTTCGACCCGGAAATTTACCAATGCTGGAAGACGACTATCAAAGCAAGTTAGAGTTCCTGCTGGACCGGCTGCAGGCCAGCGTCCACGTGCCGAACATCTGGCAGGACTACTTTCTCAAGCAAGGCCTCTGCCAGCCGCGGCCCGAGGATCGGCGGCAGTTCGTTCGACGCTTCCTGCGCGAGGATGCCGTCTGCGAGATTCGCCAGACACTGCCCGTCATTCCTCGCCGCCACGAGTTCTCGAAAGTGTATTTGAAGGATATTTCCAAAGGCGGCATTGGCTTCCTGATGAGCCAGCAACTGTTCCCGTGCGAGCAAGTGCACCTGTGGACGCGCCTGGGCCGGCTGTCCTGCAACGTGATGCGCTGCGCGAAACAAAACGAACGGTGTTACGAGATCGGTGCCCGATTTGCTTGACGCCAGGAGCATTCGCATGTCTGAACTCCAGCCCGTCACCACGCCTCCCTACGTCGGCGTCGATGATCAACGTGCGGCGTCGCGGTTCGGCCGGGAACCCGATACGGATTACGCCCTCGTGTGGTTTCAGCCAGGTGAGGAGTTGTTACTCGAGGTCCAGAACGAGTCGCTCGGCGGACTGGCTGTCGCCACGACCGACCCTGCGCCATATACGGTCGGCACCAGTTTGATGGTGGTCTACCACGGCAGCGTGCTGCGCGGCGAAGTCCGCCACGTGCTGCCTCGACCCGACGGCAGCTATCTGGTCGGGCTCAGGTGTCAACCTTAGCTCAGAGCCTGGCGGAGCTGCTCGACTTCGCTTTTCAGCGTGCGGCTGAAGGCAGCCAGGTCGGAACTGTGCATCACCAGATTCCCGCCGGCTCGGGCCCATGCCACTTCCCGCTCGATCCCCAGCCAGTAGTGAATGCCGGCCCCCTTGCCATGCTCGCGAGCGACCCGAAACACGTGCCGGACGGCCTCGTCGAACCGCGGATGATCGTACTGTTCGGGGATGCCGAGATTACACGAGAGGTCATGAGGTCCGATCAAGACGGCGTCCAGCCCCTCGACTGCGCAGATGTGTTCCAGATTTTCGAGGGCCGGCACGCTTTCGATATTGGCGATCAGAATCTTGTCACCGTTGCGCTGCGCCAAGTATTCGCGGAGCTCGGGTTCCAGCGCGGCGGGGTCGTCGAGTGCCTCCTGCAACCGACGGCCCTTAAGCGGGCGCAGCTTCACGGCTCCGGCCAATGCCCGGACCTGCTGCGCTGTCTCTACGTAGGGACCGATAATCCCTCCCGCTCCCGCGTCCAGCGCCTTGCAGGCCTCGAAGGGGTCGTTGCAGGGGATCCGCACGACGGGGGGCAAGCTCAGGGCCTGGTACGTCTGGCAGATCCACGAGAGCGTCTGACGGTCGAGCGGAATGTGCTCGGTGTCGACGAACACGAAATCGATGCCCGTTTGCTTGGCCAGATTTGGCCAGAGGGGCGACATGGCGACAATTGCCGACGAGTAAACGTAGCGGCCTTGCCGCAGGGCCTGGATCACTTCGCGGCCGTTCATCGGGCAGCTCCTGTTGACGATTTAATGCTGGTTACCTCGACGGGCTGTCCCAGCCGGCTCGACAGCAACGCCGCCTCAATGGTGGCATAAGCAGCGCAGCTCGCTTCCAGATTCATGATCGTGTCACCGTTCCGATCAATCGCCTGGGCCAGATCTTCGGCCTGGAGGAAATCGTTGTCGCTGGCCACCCGGCGTTGGCGTGGTTCTTTGGGCGGTTGATTTCGGTAATAGACCCCGACCTCGGGACGGGACTCGCCGATGACCAACGCTCCGCGCGTACCCAGCAAGTGAAGCTTCATCTCTCCTCCGCTGGGATGGCTGGCGGCGCCGATGCGGCCGATGCAGATCGTGCCGATCGCTCCGCCCTGCAATTCCAGGGTCACGCTGGCCAGGTCCTCCACCCCGTTATCGACATTCAACTGGTGGAAGTGGCTGGCGGCGCGGGCGAACGTGCGCTCGACCCTCAGACCCGTAAGCACGTGCAGGTAGCCGAGGGGGTAGACCCCCTCGTTCGACAGTTCCCCCATCGGCGCGCGCCCGACCCCTCCGTCGGATCCGTCCACGTGGGCGGCGATCTGGTGGGCATACCAGTCTAGCGGCGGGTAGCCTGGCTGGCGCGTCCCCTTGGGCGGGCCGGCGTCCTTGGCGAAGTAGAAATCGATATGGACCGCGCTGATGTCGCCCAGATCGCCGGCTGCGATTCGTCGTCGCGCCTCGACGAGTGACGGCTGGAAGTTGCGGTTCCACATCAGGAATTTGACGCCACGCTGCCCGATCTCGGCCGCCAACCGCTCCACTTCATTGCGCCGCGTCGACAAGGGTTTATCCTGGACCACGTGCCGTCCCAGGCGTGCGGCTCGAATGCTCAGATCGCAATGCCGCTCCGCTTCGGAACTGACGATCGCCACCTGGACGTCGAAATCACGCAGGGCTCGTTCGATGTCCCGGACGTAGGGCACGCCGAACACGTCGGCAATCTGCTGGTTTCGTTCATGAGCCCACAAAGGTATGTCCGGGTCATCGGCCACGACGACCGGATCGAAACGCGGATGCGAAGCCACGCCGCGTGCGACATAGTCGTGCTTGACAGCGCTCAGCAGCGCACAGCGGAAAGTTCTGGCAGTGCTCACGTCATCCGATCTCCAGCGGGATGGCTTGGCGGGATTGCAGGGACTCGTCGACCGCTCGCAAGAGGGCCTGCACTTGCTTGCCGTGCTCCGTCGCCTGGCGGGCCGCATCCGGCGAACGCAGGGACAGGGCCAACTGCCGGAACAGCGCGACCCACAAGAGCGCGCGGTCATCGGCGCGGACAGCTGCCGGATGCCCGCCTCGATACCAGAGCTGCATGTTCTGGTGGTCGTCGGCATAAGCGGCTCCCGACGACCCAATCACGCTCAGCGATGCGTAGCCATCCCCTTCCGGCAACGCCGGTGCGTAACCGATCAGCGCCATGGCACCGCTGGGAAAACCCAGATGCAATTGCAGGCAGTGCGGCATCGGTGCTGCCGCGAGCCGGCTCTGCGTGGCGTAGACGACATGGGGTGGGACGCCGGCGAGCCACAGGGCAATGTCGACATCCTGCCAAAGCAGCGGTCGGAGCGAGCCGGCTTTGTTGGCTCCCCCGTTTTTCGCGGCTGAGTCCCAACGGTGCATGCGGATCAGCCCCACTTCACCCAGCCGTCCGTCGTCCAACTGCTGCCGAACGAGCTGCCGGGAAGCTTGGAACCGCTGCGGATTCACAACCAGACACGTGCCCTGACCGGTTTGAGCCGCGGCCAAGAGCCGTTCCCAGCTGTCAGCTTCGATTCCCTCGGCCGTCACCCAGACCACTGTTTGACCGGCCTGCACGCAACGTTCTGCCAGTTCTACGGTCGTGCGGTGCCGCGACCCGTCCTCGGCCAAAACCAGGGCATCGGCATTCGCCGACGCATCAGGCGCATCGGTTTCCGAGGCAATGGGCTGGAGCAACACGTTTCGCAGGCGCGCTGCCGCACCGGCGAGCACCTCGTCCGCGAGCCCGCGGACCGCCAATCGAATCATCTGCTATCTCCCGAGATGCTGATCAGCGTCGTTTGCGCCGCTGCTGACGCAGATCGCGCCGAATGAAGGGCTCTTCCAGGTCCGGTGTGCTTTCCGATGCGAATTGACGGCGAATGCTCGCAGTCGCCGCGGCGATGTCGGCCTCGACGTCGCCGACCGGCCGCACCTGGAAGTCGGCGATCTCGGCGGTGTTGAAGCCATGTACCAGGTTCAGCACGAAGGCCTGGCGCCGTTCGCGCGGCAGAGCAGCGAAGAGCTCTGCCAGATGAGCCTGCTTCGTTTCCATGTCCAGCTCGTCCCAGGAATCGATACTGGGATGGCCGGGCACCACCTCGCGCAATTCCCGGTCCTCGGAGGCCGTTGCCATTTCGGCACACTCTTCCCAACTCGCATCCTCGGAGTCGTCCCGTTCGACGGGCGATTCATCCTCCAGAGACTGGGCACCGTTAGTGCCGCTGAGCTGAAGGATGGCCTCGTCGGCCAATTGGACGAGCCACAGATCGAGCGGCACGGTGCGGGGACGGGAGGGATAACGCTCCCACGCGCTGACAATGACCTCGTCCAGCACATCCGCTGTCGTAACGCTTTCGCCGACGAGTCTTCCTTCGTATTCCTGAATGCGCAGTTCGCGGCGAACGTAGCTGGCCAGCGAATTCACGACCGGGGTCAGAAAGGAGATGAAGGCTTCACTGCTGCTCTTCCGCACTCGGCAGGCGTCCAGCAGCACCGCGACTTCGTCGAGGCCTTCCCGTCGCAGCGTCTCTTGAGCCGGCGTCTCTTCCAGCTGGTCGATGTCGAGCGCCAGGCCGTGCAGAACCTGGTCGAGCGCCTTCTCGGGCGTCCGAGCCGAGGCCTCCGCTACCAGCGTGGTGCCGGGCAAATGCAAAGCGGCCTGGATTCCCCAGCTGTTTGCCGCATCATCCTGCTCGACCGCCAGCCGCAACTCGCTCGGCGCGTCGGAGAGTTCGGCGACCTTGCCCGCTAATTCCGACTGCACGCGATCCCAGTACTGTGAGATCCGCGCAATCTCCTGGTCGTCGCAACCCTCATACGTCCAGTGAATCTCCATGTAGTGCTGTCTCCGTCAGATGCGTGTGTCTGGTTAACATTGTTCGCAGATTTGCAGCCCGCCCGCCAGGGCTCTTCTCTATTGATTCGCCGATCCGGTGGCCCTTCACGACTCATGCTGATTCGCGCGCGACCGTCGCGGGAGCCGAGGTAACGCGGATTCAGGCCGATTGTGGCCCGCGCGCGCCTTTCCGAACTGGTACGACGTTTGCAACCTGTCGTAGGGGTTAGGCGGGGAAGGCGAGGCCGTTGGTGGACTCCTGCGGAGTGATCACCAGGCCTGTCGGGAACAGGGAACGGGAACAGACGAACACAGAGGAGACTTGGAATGAAGACGACACGATGGGAAGCGGTCCTGGCGGTCGCCGGACTCGCCCTGGTCATGCTCGTGCCAGCTGGGGCCCAGGAACAGCGGAACGCGGCCACGAAAACGGGAGCGCAGGAGGGAGTGCGTAAAGTGATTGCCTCGCCCCAGCGTGCGAGCGAGTTGATGGGGATGAGTGTCCAGAACGAGGCCGGGCAGGACCTCGGGGAAATCGAAGACCTCGTGATCGACGTCAAAAGCGGGCAGGTGCGATATGTCGCTTTGTCGTTCGGGGGGTTCCTCGGCCTTGGGGATAAGTTATTCGCGGTCCCCATGAGCGCTCTCAAGCTGCGCCACAAGGGCGACTCGTCGCATTTCGTGCTCAATGTGAACCAGGAGCGTCTGAAGACGGCGCCCGGCTTTAACGAAGACCAATGGCCCGACTTCGGCAACCCCGAATTCGGAGCCCAGGTAGACAAGTTCTACAACACGTCGACGTCGCGTGGTGAATCGCCAAGGGACGAGGCAACAACGAACAGCCGGACTCCAGGTCCCCAGCGCTGATAACTGGAAAGTCTGTTTTCGGTGGTACGGCGATGGTCGCTTCATGAGGAGGCGGACATCGCCTTTTTTATTGCGCTGCCCTCGGGTCCTCCCCTCATGGAAGGCACGGGCTTCTGATCTAATGGAGGCTTTCCGCATTTCTGACCGGCCGGGATAAATAGTATGGCCCCTCGCAACAGCAGATGGCGTTACCAGCGGTATCGCCGTTCGCTTGGTGCGAAACGTGAGCCGGGTCAAGCTCAGGATCGGGACGGCTCGACGAAGGGCCCACGGCGGGGGCGCTCCTTCGGCCAGCTCTTCGTCGCCTTTCTGGCATTGTTGCGCGGGCATGGTCCGGCCATCGTCTTTGCCTTGGCGACGCTGACGGTAGCAACTGGGCTGCGACTCGTCCCGCCTTTCGCTGTCAAGATTATCTTTGACTACGTGCTTGCGGATCATCCCTTACCAGCTGGGTGGCGTGATCTGTCTTGGACGACGGATCGGCTGCAGTTGCTGTACGTGGTGGGGGCCGGAGTAGGCGTGGTGTCGCTGCTCTCGACCGTCATTCACCTGGCCGGACGCTGGTACGCCACGAAAGCCGTCAATCAGGTGCAGGTGACGATTCGACGCCGCGTGTTTGCCCACGCCGTCCGCCTCCCGTTGCACCGTGTTTATCAGCTGAAGACCGGCGGCGCAACCAGCCTGCTGCGGGACGACGCCGGGGGCATCGCCGAACTGGTGTTCAGTCTGCTCTATAATCCCTGGCGGGCCATCATTCAGCTGGCGGGCAGTCTGGTGGTTCTGACCTGGGTGGATTGGCGCATGATGCTCGGAGGGATTCTGCTGGTCCCCGCCGTCTATGTCACCCATCGCACGTGGATCAATCGGATCCGACCCGTATTCCGGGACATCCGGGCTCAA
>JBFWYF010000203.1:0-9789 GCA_050186685.1 Pirellulaceae bacterium | reverse complement strand
CCCCAGGTTCCGCTCGGCTGGCGCAAAGCGACCTTGGAATGGAAGGATGGCTGGTGGCAACTGGACTTCAAGAGCCGCCACTAAACATAGCTGAGTGATTGACGTTGCATGGCTAGCAGAGCCCGGTCACCGCAAGACGTGGTGGCCGGGCTTTTTTTGTTGGTGCTTTTTCGCGAAGAGAACCCAGAGCGAGTTCCGATTCCCTAGCTGCTTGAAATCTCGTACAACGCCGAGCGTGGCCGCCGAAAGTCGCCCGCTGGGGCGTGGCGGCTGAAGAGTGGCCAGCTCGGCCCGAGCGGAGTCCGACAGCGCTTGACCGCCGGGGCCCGTCGGACCTCTCTCCGAGCGGTATGAACGCCGCGGCCGGGGATTGTGTCGCCCCTCCGGGGCCGAGGAGTCATTTGAGGTACGGGAACCGGGGCCTGAGAGGGCTCGGCAGAGAATTGTGGTGCCCCTCTGGGGCGGAGAGTTGGCCATGCGAGACCGGGCGAGTTCCGCGATGCTTGGTCACACGACCGTTTCGCCGCCTGGCAGACTACCGCCCACGTTGGGCGGCATAATCAAAAAAATCCGCAAGTTCGGCGCAGCTTATCACGATAAATACGTCAGGCAACGAGCACGTGTGTCGCGCCCAGGCCGTTTCAAGCAATGTGGCGCCGTGCTGGTCCCATTTTGCACCACGAACATCCGCTGAACCTGCCGAGGGTGTTTCCCATGTCCAGCAAGTTTACCAACGTCAGCCTGACTGTATTGCTGACGGCGATCGCCACAACCAGCACGGGATGCGTCGGCCTCACGACGGGGGTTGACCTCGGGTTCATGGGGATTCCCATCCCGGTCAGCCCGTACTTCCAGGACAAGAAAGAAGACGAGTTCTGGAACCATGAGCGGTACGAACGCGTGCCGATTCTGGGCCCGGTGACTGCCGGAGGCCCGCCGGTGGCCTTGGACCCGCCCAGTGACGACGAGGTCGTGCGAGCTCTCGAACGCGCTCGCCCCATCGAAGGTGGCTGGCCGTTGCTGCACGAAGTCCAGCGGAACAACGTGCGGATCGTGAAAGAGAAGATCGCGGACTACGTCGATCCGCCGCGGTTTGTTCCCGCCATCGGACCGGCTCAGCTGCACCATGCTCACTACAAGTGCACGGTGTACTTCACCGAGATCACGTACGTCGGCTGGCCGATTCCGCACACACTGAAGAACGAAGACGCCCAAGAGGTCATCTACATCGACCACAACCATTTCCACATGTGTGGCAATGTCGATACGGGACCGGGCTCGCAATACTAGAGTGCGGCAGCGTAAGCCTGGGCGGCGCGGTGCCAAGTGAGGGCCGCCGGGCCTCGTCGGTGTCCAAAACGGACTCCGATGAAGTCCGGCGGCCCAACTTGTTTCTTGCCGATCGTTATGCCTCAGGCACGACTACTTCTGCTGCACGACCTCCACAACTTTGCCGCTCGCCGCGAGGTCGGCGAGCAGCGGATCGATCGTCTGTTCCTGGATGCGATGCGGTGGCTTCCAGCTCCACCATTCGTACCCGATGTGCTCCGTCGGACGAATCGCCGACTCGCCGCGGAGCCAGCCGAGAAACAGCACGAGTGTCTTCAGCGCACGGTGTCCGGGCACTCGCCGATCGAACACCGGATACTGAGCGACGTATCGATAATCCGGATCCAACTCGATGCGATCCGCGGAAATCCCCGTTTCTTCCAACAACTCGCGCAGGGCGCACTCAACGTCCGTTTCACCGGGATCCACATGCCCTTTAGGCAGATCCCAGCGCGAAGCGTGTCTCATCAAGAGAAACTGGAGTGCCGGCTGACGCCGGAAGACGATCAGACCACAGGACTTGACTTCGTTCATGCCCGCCTACGGAATGTGGAACGCGCCAATAAACAGCTGGCTGGAGTGGTCCTCGGTGCGCGTGCTGGTCCACATCAGCCGGTTGCCGTCCGGGGAAAACACCGGCAAAACGTCGGCCGAAGGCGAGTCCGTAACGCGGACCGGCGGATCGATCCGAAACTGGCCGTTGTCGACATGGTATTTGGCCAGCCACAGATCGTAATTGGGCCGGGCCGCCGGATTCGAATGGTCGGCCCCGGACCAGATGAGGTAGGGTTTCGTGGGATGCCAGTAAGGGCCCCAATTCACACCCTCATTGTCGGTCAATGCCGCCTCGTGCTGGCCATCGATGCCGATGACGTAGATCTGCAGGTAATCCGCCTTTTTGCGATCGCTGCGGAAGACAACCCACTTACCATCGGGCGAGATGAACGGGCCGCCGTCATAGCCTGGCGCATTGGTCAATTGGCGTTTGTCCGTTCCATCCGCGTTCATGACGTAAATGTCTGGATCACCGTCGCGCATGCTGCAGAAGGCGATCTGCTCGCCATCGGATGAATAGGCACCTTCGGCGTCGTAGCCTGGTGCATCCGTCAATCGGTGCAAGTTGTGGCCGTTCAGGTCGGACTCGAACAAGTCCATGTGAGGGTCGAAATCCCACTGGTAACGGCGGCGGACGCCGGCAGCGCGATCTTCCTCGGCCTGCTTGCGTGCTGCTTGCTCAGTCGCGTCCAGTTGCGGATCGAGATGGCTGGACGCAAACAGCAGCCGTTTACCGTCCGGCGCGAAGTAGCTGCACGTCGTCCGTCCCCGACCGGTACTGACGCGTTGTGGTTCGCCGCCGTCCAGTCGCTGAGTGTAAATCTGGTAGAACGGATAGCCCGCCGGCACGGCCTGGTACACAATCGTGCGACCGTCCGGAGAAAAGTATCCTTCGCCGGCCTTCTCGAAGCCGGAGGTAACCTGCCGCACCTCGCCGAGGAACTTCTGCTCGACGGGCGAAAGCTCGACGGCACGCACCGTCGCGCCTCGAGCGACTACGAGCAAAAAACCAGCCATTATCAAAAAACGCAACACGGGGTGACTCCCTGTTTTATGCATGAAGAACCAGGTACGGCAGGGCTGCGTCCATCAGCCCGTCGCAACCGAACCGAGCGCTTGCTTGTGACCTTGCCATTCGTGGGGAATAATCCCGCCTGGGCGTGCCATTATAGACGCGTCGCTGGCCGATGCGACTACACGGACGGGGCAGGAACGAGAAAGAAGCTGGCATGAAGATCTATACGAAGACGGGCGACAGCGGGCAAACGGGTCTCTTCGCGGGCCCGCGGGTGTGGAAGGATGATCCGCGCATCGAGGCCTACGGGACCATCGACGAACTGAACGCCACCTTGGGGTGCGTCCAGACGGAGCTGCCGCCGCCGGAAATGGCGGACCTGGTCACGCGGATCCAGCATCACCTGTTTGCCATCGGAGCGGAACTGGCGAGCCCGGACCCGACGCGGTCTGGCACGAAGATGATTCGCGACCAGCACATCACCGAGCTGGAGGAAGCGATTGATCACTGGGATGCGCAGCTCCCTCCCCTGAGCCAGTTTATTTTGCCGGCGGGTGGTCGACTGGCCGTGGCACTGCACATGGCCCGTGCGATCTGCCGACGCGCCGAACGGCACGTGGTCGCTTTCTATCGCCACTCCGGCTCGTCGGCCGCCGAACTGCCCGTGATCTACTTGAATCGGCTCAGCGACTTGCTGTTCGTGCTGGCTCGCGCGGCCAACCAGCTGGCCGGGTGCGGCGACGTCGGCTGGGAGAAACCGTGACGGAGTTTCCCGCAGAGGCCGCGGAGCGGGACGGATTCTCGCTGCGCCCTCTGCGGGAGACCTTCCTCCCCCTTCACCACGAGAATGCGGCAGCTGGCCAGCCATAGCTGCCGGGTTTGACGACGAGCCGCGGCGCGAGACCACCTGCCTCGCGGAGAACCACCGTGCCGGCCGCCAGTTCCTGCTGGGCGACGAGCCGAGTCCAGCCCAGACGCTGAATGACGGCTGCCGCCGTCGCGCCCCCTTCTAAAAGCAAATACTCGACCCGACACCGTGCGACGAGGTCGACGACGAGCTGCGAAAACTGGTCAGCGATGTCATCCGGGTCGCCTGTCATCGAACCGGAAGCCATCTGCACCGCACCGCGCTGGGACAGGTGCCGATGAGCCGAGGCGACCGCATCGGGGCCAGCGGTCACCGTCGGGATGCCGTGTTCGGCAAGTTGTTGCCGGCGGCCGCTGGCCCAAGCCGCGGGACTGCCACACGCGAAGAGCCGACTTCCCGCGAGCGGCGACGACGGAGCCGCGGCCACAGATACCGCCGCCCCCTCTAAACACGCCTGGAAGAACTCCGCGGCTCCGGCAGCCAAGGTGTTGGACGTTACCCGGGCAGCCCAGCGACGCAGGTCGTCACGCGTCGCGACGTCCGGTACCTCGAGCCAGCTTCGAGCGCCACCGAGCAGCTCCCGGACCTGGGCCGTCCGGCGCGGATGCGTGGGATCGTTCGCATGGATCGTCTGGTCGAGGGGGACCCCGTGCAGGTAGTACCGGCCGGCTCGAATTACCCGGCCGAGCTCCGGATTGGCCGGGCATAGGATGACGTGGTGCCCCACGCCGACGTCAACCAGGACTTTCAGCTCGGCGAGCGGATTGCCCCGCAGCAAGGAGTCGACTTTCTTGAACCAACGGCGATCGACCAGCGCCGAGAGCCGCTCGAGCCATGCCTTCGTTCGCCGCACTGCCTCCTCCGGACTGACCAGGCGTGTGTTCGAATCGACGCAGACGACATCCGGCATGTTCCCCTCGGCGACGGACTCCAGCCATACCTCGGCGCTGAGTCCGTATCGCAGGGCCACACCGGCCAGTTCCGCCGCGCCGGACAAGTCGTCGGCCAGCACCAGCCAGCCTCCTGGATTCCGTTTGCTGTCGGTCATCGCCTGGGATCGCGGTTCCGGATCGAGAGCGGAGTGGAGGCGCACTTAAGCTTCGATGGTGCGGTTCAGCCCGTTTGTCGCGCCATGCATGCCAGTCGGCTCGCCAGACGCAACGCCGCGAATAAGCTGTCCGGCCGGGCCTTTCCTTGCCACGCAATGTCGCACGCGGTGCCATGGTCGACGCTCGTGCGCACAATCGGCAGTCCGAGTGTCGTGTTTACGGCGGAATCGAACGCGAGGGCCTTCACGGGAATATGTCCCTGATCGTGATACATGCACACGAAGGCATCCGTCGCTTGTCGCTTCCACGGCAGGAAGGCGGTATCGGGGGGCAGCGGTCCTTCGATGTCCCAACCCTCTTTCCGCGCCGACTCGATGGCAGGAATAATGAACCGTTCTTCTTCGCGCTCGCCGAACAGGCCATGTTCGCCGGCGTGCGGATTCAGTCCGCAGACAACCAGCTTGGGCGGTCGCCCGTGCAAGGCCCGCATGGCTTCGCCGGTCAGCTGGATGACATCGAGGATACGGGCGACCGTCAAGAGTTGAGGCACCTCCGCATAGCCCACATGCACGGTCACGAAGGTGCACGTAATCTCGGGCGAGAACTGCATCATGCAGGAACGGGGCGCGTCAGTGCGAGCGGCGAACATCTCCGTATGGCCGGGAAAGGGAACGCCGGCAGCATGAATCGCTTCTTTATTGATCGGAGCGGTCGAGACAGCGGCGACCTCCCCGGCAATCGCCGCATCGATAGCCCGCTGGATGTAGCCGTAACTCGCACGCCCCGTCGTCGAACTGACCACTCCCGGTGTCACCTCGTCGGATCCAATCAAACCCAGATCTAGCACGGCAGGCGAATCGAGTCGGCGGCATGCCTCCGGCCAGTCCGCCACCGACACAATCCGATCCGGCGGCGGCAGTCCACAGGCCTGCGCGCAGCGCTCGAGCACGGCGGCGTCGCCAAACACCAAAGGCACACAGACGTCCCGCAGCCGAGGCTCCGCCAAGGCCCGCAGGCAGACCTCTGGACCGACCCCGGCAGGATCACCCATGGTCAAGGCAATGCGCGGTCGCTGGTCCATGTTGTCTCCCTATTCCCGATGTCCCGAATGCCGTTTTCCTCGGCCGCACACAGCTGAGTACAGCTGAGTACAGCCACCACCGGCGGTTGGTGTCGAGTATCGCGAAAGCGGCCGGCGCCGACAACGGTATGCGAACGACTCGAACGCCGGTACACTGATTCGCTTTAGAAATTCACCGACGTGGCGACCGAGCAGGGCCGCCATTCCCGCAGCGTTCAGGAGCACCGATGACTGCGAATCCCAATCCGCGAGTGTTTGTCACCCGGCGCATTCCCGCCGCGGGGCTGGATCGAATCACCGCTGCCTGCCAGGCCGACGTGTGGCCCGAACAGCTGCCGCCCAGCCGCACCGAACTCTTGCGCCGGATTGCCGGCTGCGAAGGGGTCCTCACGCTGCTCACCGAGAAGGTCGACGGCGAATTCATGGATGCCGCCGGCCCGCAGCTAAAGGTGATCAGCAACTTTGCCGTGGGATATAACAACATCGATGTCGCCGAGGCGACTCGCCGAGGCATTCGCGTGGGAAACACGCCGGACGTGCTGACCGACGCCACGGCGGATATGGCCTTCGTGCTGATGATGACCGCGGCCCGGCGCGTCGTCGAAAGCATGGACTATATCCGCCAGGGTAACTGGAAGACATGGGAGCCGCTCGGTCACATCGGCGTCGATCTGATCGGCAAGACAATCGGCATCGTCGGCATGGGGCGGATCGGCCTGGCCATGGCCCGGCGCTGCCACGGCGGCTGGGGCATGCGCGTGGTGTACTTCGACAAGTACCGGAACGAGGCGGCAGAAAAGGAAGTCGGAGCGCGCTCCGTCGACTGGGACACGCTGCTTGCGGAATCCGATTTCGTTTCCGTCCACACGGATCTCAACGCGACCACGCAGGGCATGTTCAATTCCACCGCGTTCGCGAAGATGAAGCGCACGGCCGTGTTCATCAATTCCGCCCGCGGTCCCATTCACGTGCAGCGCGATCTGTACCAGGCGCTGAAGGATCAGGTCATTTTCGCCGCCGGGCTGGACGTCACCGATCCCGAGCCGATTCCCATGGACGATCCGCTGCTGACGCTTCCCAATTGCGTGATCGCCCCGCATATTGCGAGCGCGACGATCTCGAGCCGCAACGGGATGGCCAACATTGCCGCGGATAACTTGTTGCACGGTCTGCGCGGCGAGCCGCTGCGGTGCTGGGTCAACCGCCCCCAGGCGTGACCCCCCCGCCCGTAGCGGAAGTGGCAACCCTTCCGGAGAACGTTCCCGCCCGTAGCGGAAGTGGCAACCCTTCCGGAGAACGTTCCCGCCCGTAGCGGAAGTGGCACCACTTCCGGAGAACGTTCCCGCCCGTAGCGGACGTGGCACCACTTCCGGAGAACGTTCCCGCCCGTAGCGGAAGTGGCAACACTTCCGGAGAACGTTCCCGCCCGTAGCGGAAGTGGCAACACTTCCGGAGAACGCAGAGTCGGAACTCTTGCGAGTTCCGCTACCTGAGTTCCACTACCTGAGTTCCACTACCTGAGTTCCGCTACCTGAGTTCCGCTACCTGAGTTCCGCTACCTGAGTTCCGCTACCTGAGTTCCGCTACCTGCACGACGCCGTCTTGACCCAACAGCGCAGCATCTCGGCGACACTCCACGCCTGCGCACAGCAACCGCGAGGGGTGAACGGCGCCTCGGCGTCAAACACTTCGCTTACCGATCCCACGCACGCTGCGCTGAGATGCTCTTCGAGGCCCATCAACAGCCGGCGGGCTCCCACGCAGTCATCCGGATAGACTTTGAACCACGCGTCGATAAAGGGCCCGATCAGCCATGCCCAAACCGTACCTTGATGATACGCGGCGTCGCGCGTCCGCAGGTCGCCATGATATGACGACTTATAGTTCGCATCGCCTGGCGCCAAGGATCGCAAGCCGACGGGCGTCAGGAGCTGTTCGCGCACGACATCCATCACCGGCCGCCAATGGGGCTCGTCGAGTACCGGATGAGGTAGCGAGATCGCCAACACCTGATTCGGGCGGCAGGCGGGGTCGTCCCCTTGTTCTCCGTCCACGACGTCGTACAGGTAACCGCGTTCCGCGTTCCAGAATCGCCGATTGAACGACGTCCGGATCCGTTCCGCCTGATCGGCGTACGGCTGAGCCGACGCCTGTCCCTGCTCGACCCCCACCCATTGCTCGAGCAGTCGCACGGCGTTGTACCATAGCGCGTTGATCTCGACGGCCTTTCCCCGACGCGGCGTCACGACCCAGTCTCCCACCTTGGCATCCATCCAGGTCAGCTGGTATCCCTCCTCACCTTGCCGCAGCAAGCCATCTTGTGGATCTACACCGATGTGAAAGCGAGTGCCGCGGAGATGATGTTCATAGATGTCGACCAGCTTGGGCAGGATTTCGCGCAGTGTCGCGTGGTCGTTTGTCACCTGGACGTATCGGTCGATGGCGTGGAAATACCATAAGGTAGCATCCGCCGTGTGATAGAGCCCTTCCTTCTCGCCTTCGGGGAACAGGTTGGGGATCAGTCCGTCGCGCACATACTGGGCAAACGTGCGGAGGATATAGCCAGCCTCGGCATGTCGCCCAGTGGTCAACGTTAACCCCTCGACGCTGATCATCGTGTCGCGTCCCCAGTCCGTGAACCAGTGATAGCCGGCGATGATGGTTCGACTTTCGTCGCCTGTTGCCCGAGCGAATGCCAGGTCTTCGCGGCGTCCCACGGGTCGGATCACGAACTGGTCGGCGGCCAGGACGAGTTCGCCTCCGATCCCGTTCTGAGCCACAGGGGGAGCCGCAGCGAGCAATCGCTGGCGGCGCACCTTTTCGGCCGCGAGCCCATCGCGCGGTGACAGGGATCGCAGCTGTTCCCAGGATTCTGTCGACGCCAACACCGTCGCGTTGTGCTCTCGAGACAGATCAAAGCGGAAGTAGCCCGGGCTCCATAGATCTCCGACCGACTCGTAACCGCGACTCTGCTCGACGCGATACAGCATTTCTCGCAGATACCTGGGCTCGAACGTAAACGCGTGATTAACGCCAAATGGCATCAAACGCAGGACCGGAAGATCGTGGCCGGCCCGAAGTTCGAAACGCTCGTCCGCGCTGTGCAACTCGAAATCGCCAGGCAGCTCGGCGCTGACCGGCGTATCGTGCGATCGGAAATGCACCGTCGGGAGAAGCTTCAGCCGCAATGTTCCGTTGCCCGCCTGCAGCCGGTAAATGATGTGCACCGTGTTCTCGAAGCGAGGCATGAACAGCTGCTTCTCGAGCACATAATCGCCGATCTGGTATTGCCAGGTTGGTAGTCCGTTTTCCAGCCGGAATTCCTTCAGGTAAGCGGTGCCGTCTACGCGCAGGTGGGGCACCCGCTCTTCGCCGCTCAACACGGCCGTCGTGCCGTCCGGCAGCCGCACGCGTTCCGACAGATGATTCAGCATCATCATGCGGCCCAGCGGCGCCGGAAAGGCCGCGATCAACAGCCCGTGATAGCGGCGAGTGGAAACACCAGCGACCGTGCCGGATGCGTAGCCGCCCAGCCCATTGGTGACCAGCCACTCTCGCGTCAGCAGCGACTCGCCTTCGGCCGCTACGTCGCTCCATTGGATGCTGCGTTGCGTCCCGTTCATGGATTCAACCTTCGTTGGGAGGTCAGGAACAGTGCAGAATGCGCGGGCAGCAGCCATTGCCCGTCAACCTGGATGGGGGGCGTTCCCTGACCGCCGTACTGCAGATCCTCGCTCGACCAGGCCAGCCGCCAATCATGACCGGACGGCGCCGCTACCAGCGGCTCGGGACAGGGTGCCAGGTGCTGTTGAGGTCCTAGATTCACGAACAGCAAGCGGTCATCTCCCTCCCAGGCGAAGAACCGCACCACGAATGCTGACTCCCCGAGCAC
>JBFWYF010000202.1:0-9799 GCA_050186685.1 Pirellulaceae bacterium | reverse complement strand
TTCTGGCGAGCGGCAACTGTGGCATCAACCGTCTCGTCCGCGATGCATCCCGGCGAGTGGCGGTCGCTCGCTCCCACTTGCCTCGACACCCACGAGCCACCGAAAATGCGGTGGAATGTGAGGGACCTTATCGATGCCGCTGATTCTCGATCCCGTTGTGCCGCCGCCCCGATCCGTTCCCTGGCGCGTGTCGCTGTGCGTATGGCTCAATCCCCTGCTACTGGTTGGAGCGATTTTGTGCAGCACGGGTACGCATACTGCGGCGAAGGTCGTGCGGCATTGGCGAGTGACTGGGAAACTGGCCGACCGGTTGCCCGTGAGTCGCTCAAGGCACGTTCCGGGAAGTGCCGTGTCCACATCGTTGTTTACGGTGTCGCGGTTTCGCGAGTCGGCTAACATGTCGCCACCGCGTTTCGCAGCGATTACCCCGCGGCCCAAGCTTCAACCGGCGCAACGCGGCCGGCGAAAAGTCTCCGTAGGCATCGAGTCCAGGCAGGCAGGGGACAGCTTCAGCAAAGCGCTGATCGGACTGGTGATGCCGGCGGTGGGATTAATCTTGTTCGGCAAGGGGGCGTACGCGGCATATTGGGAGCATCGGCACTTGAAATCCAGCCACCTTGGGCTGGCACGCATCGTCCGCTGCCAGACGCGGCGGATGACATCCGCCTGGAACTGGCAGCTGGGCGGCATCCGAATCGAAACAGGCCGGGAATCGGCGGGCAACTGGACGACGCTGGAGAATCTTCGATCGTCTGTGCTCCAGGAACGTGCCACGGCGCTCGCTTGCTGGAACAGGTGGAATCGTGCGGCGTCACGCACCATGGCCATTGTCTTGGGGGCCATGCTCGGTGCCCTGGTGGCCATGGTGATCCATTTCTGCTTTCAGTCGCTGGCGAGTATTCCCATGTTCCTGGGTTTGGGCGGTACTGCGGGGGGCCTGTTGGGACTCGGCTTGGAGCGACGTTACGGATTCCTGGAATGCCTCGACAAGCCAGGAACGTGCGCCGATCAAGAATCGCTGCCTGAATTCAAGGGGCTCGTCTGCCAGCTGGAGTTTGCCCGGGACGGGAAGCCTCCCTTCTCGTCGGTCGTAAAGAAACTCGACCTTTGCGGGGACGAACGTGATGTGGCTCCGCGACCGCTGTTGTTTCCAAGTGCGACGCCAGCGCGTGCCTTGTTGCTGGAACAGACGACGCTGCGACTTTCACAACAGGACACGCGTTGGATCGTTGGCGAATCGTGGCTTCCACTGCGATTGGGTGGCTTCTGGATCGCCCTGGTGGTGCTTTCCGCACATCTCTGGTGGCCGCTGGCAGCGTGACTTTTCCCGTGGGTGCGTTGAGTGTATGGAAGCCCGTCGATAAACTCAAACCAGTTCCAACAGCGCAAATACTCGGGACTGCGCGACCTCCCGCTCGCCCAGCGGGCGCACCTGACGACCTGTCAACGAAACGACCGCCAACGTCTCGCCTTTGAGGCTGACGAATTCGAGTTCGTACACCAGGTTGCCGCAGCAAAACACCACGGTGCCGACATCGGCTGGTCCGTTTTTTCAGCGCCAGGTATTCGGCCTCGCACCATTGCCCCTGAGCCGGAAAGAGAAGTGCGATTCCCCACGAAGGTTCACCGAGTCTGGCAGGCGGTGGTCTCCACATCGTCCCAGGCGGTGTCTCTAGGTTCATAAGTCATTCCTCATCCATTTTCGTACCGCGTTTCCCGACCAGCGCTCCAGGTCGCGTCCCATTTGCGTCCGCCGCAAGAATTGTATCGCGCCCCGTGACGAGCCAGAACCTAGTGCTCCGCCCAGCCAAAATATTCGGGTTAACCCCATTAGCCGCAGGGCGCTAGCCCCGGTTCGAACCGGACGCTTGCGCGTTCCGGCTGATCGGTCGAACCCGAAAATTAAGTTGTAACAAAGCACTGGCCTTTCCAGGCAAAAGACTGCCCCCTAGTGCCGTGTCCAGCCTAAAGATTTGGGTTGGCGAAACAGGTACAATGGCCTTCCAAGGTCGCCGTGGCCGGTGCCGCTTGGCACGACGAGCTCGGAGGTCCATCGTACGGTATTCAGGCAACCCGAAATCAAGTCCCAAGCCAGGCGGCGGCGGATTCGGACGTCACCTGTGGCGCGTGATTAGATGCTGCGCTATTTGGAGGGTTTCCCGCCCACACAAGCCTGAAGCGCCAGCGAAGGAGCGTTCGATATCGGCCTGGGATCTAGAGCGATTTCAAGGAACTCCTCGCTGGCGCTTCGGGCTTGTATAGGAGTTACTTCTGAAATGCGCAACATCTAAAAGCGCGTGCTTTGGGAGCAATCTGACACTCCTGGCGAGATAATCACGATCATCGGCAGCATCAAGTATACGGCTGTCTTTGCTAAAAATTGCAAGTCGAAACGGATGCAACACAGTTTCGTCAGCCATTTCCTTCCCGCACGGCGTTCAGCGCCTGCCGAACGTGCTTATCCGAGGCGAACTGCGCCGAGAAGATATGTCGGATAATCCCGTCTTGGTCGATAACGTAAGTGACCCGCCCCGGAAAGAGCCCCAGCGTCCTCGGCACCGCTAATGTCTTTCGAAGCGATCCGTCCGCGTCGCTGATCAACGGGAACGACAACGTGTGCTGCCGCGCGAACGCGCGGCGGCTTTCCTCGGTATCACCGCTGACGCCGACTACATCCGCCGCGGCGTCGATGAATTGCTCATACGAGTCGCGAAAGGCACAGGCTTCCTGTGTGCAAATCGGAGTACCATCTTTGGAGTAGAAGAACAGCACCTATGCACGCTTTCCCAGGAAGTCAGCCAGCCGAATCTTGTTGCCGTCACAAGTGTTTGCGGAAAAGTCTGGTGCGTGGTCGCCCGCTTCAAGTTTTGCCATGTTTACGCTTCCAGAGTATTCGACATTGATGTGACTCATTGGAACGACGACCATGCCATCCACAGTACCATCGCGCCGTGCAAGTTCCAGGCGGCAGTCCGCAGCCAATTGGTCGAGACGAGACGCTGATGAACTATTGGGTCGAAGACTTTTGACAGTAACTCGTGACAGGGAACCTGGACGAAAGCCGTCGACAACCAGCTGACACACAACAGTGCCAATCCGAACCACACGGACCACTCGGCGACACCGGTCGGGCGGAACCAAATCAGAAGCACTGCCGTCGCCCCTTCGATCAGCATCGGTGGGGCGACCACCCAAGTGGTGAGTGCCGTGTGACGCTGTTCGTAAGATGGAAATTCCAGATTTCCGACGCTGGCAAAGAGCGGATAGTGGACGACCTGCACAAACCAAATGAGCCCCAACACGGCTACCGCAGCTCGACGTCCCGAGACCATCGCGCCCTGAATGGAGGCGTTGTCTCGATGATCTCCGCAGACATAAATTCCGGACTGCCAGCGGACGGGGCGTTCTGGCACGGCCAGCGCCGGCGGGCTCTGCGCAGGGAGGGCGTAAGTTATGGAATAAGTTTGCAAGTGATGCCAGTCCTGGACCGCGGTGCCGAACCACTCGCCCAGCTGCGCACGGACCTCGGCTAAGAGCCGATCGGTATCGTGCCTCGTGCCCAACACTGTCACTGAGACAAGGCTCTTGTCGCCCGGGCCATACGAAGGTGCGGCGACGGTAGGCACACAGAGATTGTTGATCGGGCCGCGACCATCGCCGTTCAAGACGAGCTGTGGTTGGGTAACGGGGGGAAGTGGTGCCGAAAAATAAAAACACGTCGTGCCTTGTCCTCCTGGGGAAATCTCGTCGCCCAGCAGTTCCCGGCCCACGCAGCCCTCGACCGCCACCACCACGGATTTGGCACGGAGCTCTTCGCCGGTGGAGAGTGTCACCGCACCCGGTCCCACTCGCACCGCCCGGGCTCCCAGACGGATACTGTCGGGCGGCAGTGCGGCAGCCAACTGTCGTGGAATTGCGTCCATCCCCTCGGCAGGCAGGCAGGCCTTTCCCAGCGAGAACATACGAAACACGAAGTTAAGCATGCGGCTGGAAGTCCGCAGTTCGGAGTCGAGAAAGATGCCGCCCAGAAACGGGCGAAAAAACTGTTCGATCATCGACGTTGAGAAACCCGCATCCTGAAGTGCCTGGATGGATGTGGTTTCGGGCTCGCGAAAGCAGTCCTCAATCGTGCCACGCAATGATCTTGAGCGAAAGCTCGCGACCCGTAACTTGTCGGCGAAGGAGCCGATTGGCGAGAACAACGAACGTACGGCGGACAGCGGTCGTCGCCAGGGGTCGGCCAGTTCGTGAAACCGACCACGGTAACGGACCAGAGCACCGGGCAGGAACGGCTTCAGGTTCAACGCTTCATAATCGAGGATCGACTTTGCTTCCGGATAACTGGTCAGGAAGACCTGAAAACCTCGGTCCAGGCGAAAACCGTCCACGATGTCAGTACGGATTCGGCCGCCGACACCGTCGGAGGCCTCCAGCACCAAGCAGCGGATGCCCTCCATTTGCAATTTGCGGGCACAACACAAACCGGAAACCCCCGCCCCCACAATCAGAACATCATGATTCATGAGGCGTTATCACCTTTCGCTCGCTGCTAACGCACTCGTCCATGCCCCGGACTCGATCAAGCTTCGCGTCTTCTCGTGGCGATAGGCGAACATGGCTTCCAGTTTGCGGCGAACTAGCCAGCCGCCGAGCCACCGCCCAATCATTCCCAAGGGAACCGCATATTCGACCTCATCCCTCAACAGGGTTCCGCCCTGACCATCGTCAAGGAAACGATGGCGATGATACCAATAGGCGAACGGTCCGGATTCCTGGCGATCCGCAAACAGATGCGGCGGATTATATTCCGTGTGAATGGCAACCCATTGAATCGGAATGACTCCGACACTCCCGCGCAGGACGACCCGACTGCCTGCCCGGAGAGACCCGGCAGACTCAGCCAGTTTCATGTTCTCCCATGGTGGAATGAGTTGCACTAACGCATCCGAGCTTTCGTGAAAACGAAAGACCAGATCCGGGGGAGCATTGATTTGGGTCTGTTTGACGTAATGCTGACCCGATGTGCCATTCGATAGCTGGTCCACTTTCTGGTGCTTCGCCGCATCCCGCAAAATCATGGCAAACGGAATCCACCACAGCAGGTCGTTCGTCACGATCGTCAATCCGAAGAGCGGGGGAAACGTCCCGCGCATCAGTGCCACCAGAAACCCGATGGGCCCGAAGACTTTGCCCAACAGTCCGACGAGCACTATCGGCCAATGTGTGCGCGAGTCACTGGCCGCGATGAGGTACCCGATCCCGTAGACACCGACGATCATCCCGACGCATTGCCAGATTTCGGGATAGTTGATCCGTTCGGCACCCGTGAGGTCGAACAAGAGGTGGGGCCACGCGATCGCCAGTGCTCCCCATGCCAAGTTATAGATCCCTGCGGCCCAGAGCCAACGATTTGCCCAAGGCGGCGATAGTGATCCGTCTGACGAGAGACTCATGCCACTCTTCTTGCTTGTTTCAGTCACAACGGGGCTCCCGATGGAGGTGATTTCGGAGCGGTTGCCTCGGCCAGCACGTCGTCCGGCGATGCGGGATTACAATTGGATTGATCGGCTGCGTGGGCCAGATTCCGAAGCATGCCTGCAAACACGAATTGGTGGAGCGGATAGATTCCGTACCAGTACAGCAGCCCAGCCAGTCCCAAGGGGTCGAAAATGGCCGTCTGGCGAATCGTACTTCCTTGCTCGCAAGGAGTGACCTCGAACTCCAGCCAAGCCCGGCCCGGCAGTTTCATTTCCGCTTGCAGACGCAGTCGATGATTTGGCTCGAAAACTTCGACACGCCAGAAGTCGAGTGCCTCGCCCACGTGCAGATTGTCTGGATCGCGCCGGCCGCGTCGGACACCTACTCCACCGATGAGTAGATCGAGGAATCCGCGCAGCGACCACAACCAGTTTCCGCAGTACCATCCAGTGCGACCACCGATGCGGCGTATGGGCGCGAATGCTAGTTCGGGTGGAGCGGCCACCGTAATCGTCCGCGAATCGACGAGTCGCGAACCGAATCGGTCACCGCCCCAAGATTTCGACTGACCGGCCGATGACAGTGCATCCGACCAGCGAGTTTCAGCAAATTCGTGATCTTCGTTCAACAGCGCCCGTGCAATGGCATCGCGAATGGACCGTGGACGAACGGCGAAGGTGGATTCCGCCAAGTTGTTCGAGACAAGCGTCGGATTCCGCAGACTTTCGACGAGTTTCCGCCCGACCCGAGCATAGAGCGGGGTGACGAGCCCCAGCCAGAGGCTGGACAAATAAGGGGTCAGAAGCGGCACAGGGATCATCCACCGCGTTAACCCGCGCTGTCGTGCATACTCCTGCATAATCTGACCATAAGAGACCTGATCGGGACCGCCGATCTCGAATATCTGGGAACCAGAGGCCGGGAGTTCGAGAGCGCAAATCAGATAAGCCAGTAGGTCTTCCACCGCGATCGGCTGCGCCTTCACTTGGACCCAGCGCGGGCAGATCATTATCGGCAGGCGCTCGACGAGCGCCCTAATCATCTCAAACGACAGTGAGCCCGAACCGATCACGATCGAAGCTCTAAATTCGAACACTTGCGAGTGGTGGGCCCGCAAAACGTCTCCAGTCTCCTGACGACTGCGAAGGTGCTTCGAGAGCTTTTCATCGGGATTGCCTAGTCCGCCCAAGTAGACCAAGCGACGCACGCCTGCTTCAGTCGCGGCTTTCGCGAAATTTTTCGCCGCTATTCGATCTTGCGATTCGAAGTCGCGGTTGTCGCCCATCGAATGAACAAAATAATAGGCGGTCTCTACGCCTTCGAACGCAGGTATCAGTGACGGGCCGTGGGTGACATCTCCCCGAACAATCTCGGTGGTGGAGTTGACCCGATCCTGCAATGCTTCAGGTCGCCGGGTCACGCAGCGAACATGAAGGCCTTGTTGCTGCAGGAGCGACAGCAGTCTACCACCCACATATCCTGTGGCCCCGGTCAATAAGATTAACCCCGACATTCCGAAATCCGATCTGCTGTGACATTGTTTATCTCACCGGAGAGTAACCCGACATCACTCATGGGGCAGCAACATTCGAATCAAGAATGAGGGATTGGGATTCACTTGCACTCTCCCCAACCATTTTATCCGAACGAACAATCGAATGTCAGATCGCCCGAGAAACGCTCGCAGAGGTTCTATGAGCGATCGTGAACTGCGTCTGATCGTTAGTAAAGTCCGCCAGCGTCCCAAGCTGAGAACCAAATCACGTCCCTCTGCAACCAGGCTCACGGGCCGGCCATCGACCTCACCGTCAATTTGACCAGCCAGCATCAGTTTGGGACAGCACTATCGTCTCCAGTGCGGATCTTAATCGTCCCGCTCAGGGCCCACTCCGCATGTTCCGCCTTGGGTCCGGTACCACTTGGAACTTTGACGTGCATGTCGACAAACTGGTAGGAGATGACCGCGTTTTTGCCAGTCAGTCGTTCGTAGAGGCTGATCGCGAGTTCAGGCCAACTAGTCGTGTGCTCAGTTGTCATATGAATCTCCAAGAATGCGAGAGGTCAGAAAGTGGAAGCTATCAACACAATCAAGGTGTTGTTGAGGTGTCGAGGACTTTTTGTCTCTTAAGCCGAAATAGAACTCGATCAACTCAGATGTGAATCAGTGCCTTGTATTGTCGGGACGATCACTGCAGATGAGGGCGATGAAGGCGGACATTGCTACCACCATCATCACCCCCAAGCCAACCACAAAAATCACGATGTCATTCATGGGACCGTCTCCCCAGGATTAGCGTCCCGAAGCTGAGGATTGAGGGAACCCAGAGGCCCACGAATAAGCCTTCGTCCCTGCTCCCTGAAAACCAGAGGTAGACGGAGAACAGGAATGATGCTCCGGCCGCCAACACAAAGCCAAGTTTGGCCATTTGAATCTTGGTCACGGTAGTGTCTCCCAACAGTTGAATAGCAGAATCCTCAGCAAACTCGACCGCGGTTGGTAACTCGACACGGATCGTCTTCTACCGCAACCGCCTGGGGAGCATTACTTGGGCAGCATCACACTGTCGATGATGTGGATCACGCCGTTGGTGCAGACGATGTCCGTTTGGACGACATTCGAGCCGTCGATTTTCACTCCGGCAGTGGTGTCGATTGTCAAATCCTGGCCCTGCACTGACTTGGCCGATTTGAGTTTCAGGACATCGGCTGCCAGGACCTTTCCCGGCACCACATGGTAGGTCAGCACCCCTTGCAGTTTCGCTTTGTTCTCCGGCTTCAGGAGATCGGCGACGGCATTTTCAGGAAGCTTAGCGAAGGCGTCATCCGTCGGTGCGAACACCGTAAACGGCCCCGGGCCTTTGAGTGTGTCCACCAAGCCAGCGGCTTGGACGGCAGCCACCAAGGTCTTGAATGCGCCAGCCGCCACAGCCGTGTCAACAATGTCGTTCATCTGTAGATTCCATGAGTAAAGGTGAATTTCGCGAACGAAGCCCGTTCACTCAAAACGTTCAAGTCGTTCACAATGAGTAGACCGCGGTTTCAAGACAGCGTTAACCGAAGAATCCCAACGAATTCTGCTTTTTCGGGTTAACCGGGCCTTAATCGCAAGGGCTCAGAACAATCGGCTATTCGCAGGTGAGCACCGCAGTAAGAACTGCGGTGACCCCCGGTAAGTCATCGAGAAGAAAAACGAGAGGGGATTGCCCCTCAGATTGATCGGTCGGCGGAGCATGAAGAGCTTGCCCGCACCACCGCTCCATGAAGAACGGCGACGAGGGGGAGCAAGCACAACAATCCCGCCGCTGCCACTGCTGCGAAACTTGTTGCATCGAGATCCATGCGTGCTCGACCGTGGAACGTTTGCCATGATGCATGAGCGAGAAACATAAGCTGCGACGCCGATGCCGCTCAAATTAACCACGCGGCGTGCGACGCTCGAAGCTTGCACAAAAGAGCGACAGTACGGAAGAGTCTGAATCGCGTGCAGTGCAGCGCCGTGCGGATACTTGAGCACCCCCGCCGTTCTCCAGACCTCGGGCGAGCGGCCTTGCGCGAGGTTGATCTCTCCGGCAATTGTGACAATTATCCCCAAACCGCACGAAACCAACGTCAGCCATAAGCCCAGCGCGGATCGCAATCGCCTGCGACTCCGCCATCGGCAGAAGCCGTCGCGATCTCCAGCAGAGCCAGGCGATGCCTGCCGTAACGAGGAGGATCAATCCCAGCATCATCGACTCGATCGCCGCATCGGAAGTGGTAGCACGGTTAAAGTGGGAAGGCACTCCGCGCCACTGCTGCAGCGTAATCAATCCCACTTCGAGCACCAGGCCACCGGACAGGAAACTGGCCAATCGTTGGTCGTAACAGCGAGGCTCGAACCGGGTGAGAACCCAAACGATGGACCAAACCGTCACTCCGGCAGAAACTCCAAACAGACCCGGCTTCCGAAGTGACAGTGGACCAGACCAATCCGCTCCCGTGATCCAAAACAATCCGAGATGAAAGAGCCCGCTGGCGATCAACGCCGAGCCAATGAGGATCGACGGCGAATCTTGGCCAGCCGTTTACCATCGAGCGCTGCCACATTCCCGAACATCGCACCATTTCCACTGTGGTTAGTGATGTCCAGAGATCCTACTGCGAGAGGCCTCTCGGCGACCCCTCGAAAATTCTTGCTGGAATTCATCGGCTGGTTTACCTCCGCGGTAAGACGTGCCCCAAGCCGCCATCGATTCCGATCACCTGGCCGGTGATCCAATCGTTCTCCTCATCAAGCAGCCATTCCACCAGCGACGCGACCTGCTCGGGTTCTCCGAGGCGA
>JBFWYF010000201.1:0-9811 GCA_050186685.1 Pirellulaceae bacterium | reverse complement strand
CCCACGCCTCCAGCGAATAGTCGAAGCGTTTGATCTGAGTGCCGTCGGGCACCAGGACCGAGACGTACGCTTCGCCCGCCCGGAGGTCGCGATCCGACTTTGCGCACCGGCGCGTGCAGCGCTGCACTTCATAATCTGTCATGGGGCGGGAATAGTAGAGGAAACCGCCATTCGACTCAAGACACACTGAAGAAGCGGCTGTCGCTGCCTCCCGGGCCGATGGGGATCTCGACCCGCTGCCCGCAGCCCGGGCAGTACCCAACATAGGCCGTCCGCTGGCGGTTCGGGTAAATATGGGCATACCGCCCGCAACACTGAAAGTGGATGCCCAGGAACCGCCCTCGCGTGGAGGCATTCGCCGGCGGGGAAACGTCCGGTTCGTTGGTCAGATCGAGGTGTTCGCCCAGCATGTGCTACGCTCCGTTACCGGCGCGAACGTATACCCTTGCGCCGCCCCTTGCTGCAAGAGCAACCCCCGTCGCACAAGCCGCCAGAATGGTAGCGGAAGTCGCCAGACTTCCGAGGTCTTTTCGTAGCGGAAGTCGCCAGACTTCCGAAGTCTTTTCGTAGCGGAAGTCGCCAGACTTCCGAAGTCTTTTCGTAGCGGAAGTCGCCAGACTTCCGAGGTTTACTCCACGGCCGGCCAGTCGGAACTCGACGGCGGGCAGCGAAAAAGCCAGCACCGCCTAATCGTTCTTCGGCTGCTCGATCTTCCCTCCCGACTGTAGCTCGAAGTCGAACGTATTCGCGCCCGACTTCACGTCGGCTCGCAGTTCGGTCTGCCCGTTGTACTTAGCAGGAACCTTCTCTTTCACAGGTGGCCGGGGAGGATCCGCATCGGGATCACCCCCCCGAAACGTCGTGATCCGCACTCGATGCTCCCCGACCTCGGCGCCCAGGTGCTCGCGAGTGTATCTCAGCGTGTACTCGCCGGACGCGTCCGTGATACCCGACGACGGCGCATTGCCTGCCAATGGCTCGAACTGCACGACCGCATCCGCCAGGGGCTGGCCGTCCATGGTCACCTTGCCGCTCACCTGGCCGACGTTTTCCGGGCCTCCGCAGCCGATCAGCGATACCACCCACGCGACCGCCCACCAACCGACGAGGGGGCGGTAGCCCTTTCGAATCGATCTATCTGGCATTTCCTCGGTTCCTTACCGGATGACGACCTACCCCGTCGGCGCGCCGCGGTGGCGGGGCAGGCCCCATGAGATGAAAGAGACGTGTTCTCGAACCGCGCCGCTGACTTCTTCAGGGCAACGTAACCGGCAACCCATCGGCGCGCGAGATTAACCGCTGGAACACACCATTCAAGGGGTCGTTGTTGTTATTCCAGCCCCCACGGTTATGGAAGAAGTTGATCGTCTCGGAAATGAAGGTAACCGAGCCATCGCAGAAGACAAACTGAGCACCACCCGGATGAAGGCTGCTCCAACCCTGGCCGCACCCCTCGGGGTCGCTGTCCCAAGCCAGGACCGATTCATTCAGCTTGGGACGCGCATGTGCGACCAGCTGGAAGACGCCGCGCGAACCGCCTCCATTGCCGTTCCGTACGCCCGGCCAACTCCCCGAGCGACAGTATTTCGTATCTCGCTCACCCACGGCAAACGTGTTGCTCGTGCCATCGAGCACATCTCGGAAAGTAATCGAGCTGTTGCCGAAGAAGATCCCCGAATTCTCTTCGAATCCCGTCCGGCCCGGTCCGTGGCCGTTGGACCCGATATAGCTGGTAATGCCCGGAATGAAGGCATGCGCCGCGAATCCCGCTCCGCCGTTGAAACGGCGATCGTTATGCACCTGGCCGCGGCCTTGATATCCCGTGTCCGACGGGCAAATGTACATCGATACCGGCGTCTCCAACGCGGCCACCACCGGCCGCCAGTTCGTACTGAGCAGGTTATCAACCATATTCCCCTCCGTCACCCGCAGCTGGCTGTGCAACGCCGACTGCTCGACAAACGGGAGCATCAATGCAGGCCAGCCCCAGCACTCGCGGTTCGCCGTGCCGCCATAGATCCAGCCCGACGGAAACACCTTGTACGTATCCGCGTAGTTATGCAGTGCCAGACCGATCTGTTTCAGATTGTTACCGCACTGCATACGGCGAGCGGCTTCTCGCGCCGCCTGGACGGCCGGCAGCAGCAGCGATACAAGAATTCCGATGATAGCGATGACGACCAGGAGTTCGACCAGCGTAAACCCACGCCTTCGAATTCCCATTCCACTCGCCGCAGAGCTGCGACCTCGGTGCATAGCGACCGCCCTTCAGAAGAGGAGAGATATTGCGTCCGCACGCGAAAAGATTCTAGAACATCTCGCCGCAACAGCAATACTCTCTTCGTTCCTAAGCAGCGGACGTCGCCAGCCGACGCGACACCGTCGTCGGAAGACTTCCGTGTCTATTTGTTCGCCGCGGGACCGCCCTTCAGCACCTTAGCGGGTGGCTGTCGCGGTCGGAACTGATGCGTCGAGACCCGATTCTTGCCTTCCTCGGCGGTGGGCCGGAATTGCGACGAGTCCGCGTTTTTGCCCAATCCGACGGTCGGCGTGCGCACCTCGGGCCGATAGCCGACCCATTCCAGCATTTTGTCCACGGTAATCTTCTCGATCCCCAACTTGTCCGCGGCATCCTGGGCCTCGCTGTATGCGGCCAGCGCCTCGCGATTGACCAACGTCGGATCGCCTTCGGCGGGTGAGCTGCCGAGCACGAGATAACGAATGCCGGCGGTCATTTCGCCTTCTTTCTTGCCGTCGTCGTGGGCCTCGAAGTCGATCTGCCCACCGCTAGCCGACAGCAGACTGCGGACGAGATTCCGGTCGCTGCGACCATCGCCGTCAATGTCGATCACACCGGCGAGCGCAAACCGGATCCGTTTGCCGGGACGCCAGGCCGGTGAAAAGATGACATCGCCGCGCATGATGGGATTGGAGGCGCCATCGAACGCAATGCGGGCCTCGGCCAAATGCTGGTCGAGTACCTTGGTCACTTCAATGCTCGCCTTGGGGTCCGTACGCTGGACGCCGTTGTCCGCCTGGTCATAGACGCTGAACATCGTCTGGCGACGCAGTCCGTCGGCCAGACCCAGGTTGATCCACACCGTTCGAGCGCCCTGGTTGACCCACGTGACCACACCATCCCCAACCTCGAACGGCTCGTCCTGGTACTGCTTCACTGCCTCGAGCAGGCTGGCGTTCGCATCGGCGGTCTTCTTCATTTCCTTGAGCGTCGTGTCGTTCCGAGCGTTCAACGAGGCCATCTGCGAATCCTTCTGGCCCAGCTGCTTCTTGAAGCTCGCGAGCTGCGTCTTTTGTTCATCCTCTAGCTTCGTCCGGTCCGCCAGGTACTTGTTCTTTTCGTCATCGCGTTCCTTCTGGGCGAGTTCCAGGTCTCGAATCGCCGCGTCGGACCGGGCCTTTTCCGCCTTCTGGGTCGCGTCCCGTTCGTCTTTGTATTGAGTCGCCTGGCGCTGCGAATCGATCACGCCCACGTTAATTTGCCGCAGGTTCATGAGCATTTTCGGCAGCACTTCGGCATAAGTCTGCTCTTCCTTCGGCAGGCCCGCCGCATAGGTCGACATATGCTGTTCGTAGTTCGTGATGACGTTCTTCATCGTTTCATCGGCGCCGAACGACTGCTTCAACTGCTCGACTTCCGCTTCCGGCAGTTTATTAATGCCCAGGATATGCAGCACGAATTCCAGGCGCGAGTCGCTGTCGTTCGCGCGAGTCGTCGCGTCTTGTTTCCCCTTCTCGGCGGCCTCCGCCAACTTCGACGCCTCATCGGATTGCCGGTAAAAAACGAAGGTCGAAATCGCCAGTACGGCGGTCAACAGTCCAAATAAAATCAAAGCGATCTGCAGGCCTTGATGTTCTGATTTCGCCATTGTTCCCATTCCTTAAGCGGCAACAGGTAGACAATGCCTGCTGCGCAAAGAGACTATTCCGCGGAGCCGCCGATAGAGCAAGACCCTAGGCCAAGTCTATTTACGTGTCTGGGAGGTGTCAACTTTTCGAAGCTGAGCATCCATGCGGCGATGGCTGGTCAATGCCGTGCGGCGGCTGAGAGCTGCCGATAGGCTGCGGCGTAGCGTCGCCCCATCTCACGGTACGACGGCGTGTCGAAGTGCACCTTGTCCCCCTTGTGCCGGAGGCCCTCCGACGACACAAAGGCGGTGTGGGGTACCCGCTCCCCCAGCCGACGATGGGCCTGGTCGACGGTCCGGTGCGGTTCATCCCATGGCGCGTCAGGGAACTGTCCCAACTGGCCGGCCAGGAAGAGCGCATGCGGCGCCTCCAGCTCTTTCCGCAGCCGCGAGATCAGGTCGTGCAGCTTGGACTCGTAACTCTCCGCGAGTGCGGCCGTCGCGTCCGATTCCCCCTGATGCCACAAGATACCTTTCAGCACTCCGGCGCGCAACGCGACCCGGGCTCGGCGGATGGCGTCGTCCCAGGGGTGGCTATCGGTGGGAGCATAAAGCACGCCTGGCTGCCAGCTGTCGATCGGCGAACCGCCTACGGCGCACGGGATCAATCCGATGGTAATCGACTCGTCCGCCTGGGCGAGCAGCGTGCCGAACGTTTTTCCCAGCCCCACGCCGGCGACGGGTTTGTCGAAGTGCAGCGGATCCACGGCCGGTACCCACGCGCCTTGCTTGTCCAGCATCAGCACTTGGGGATGGGGCGTGCGGCCTTCGTCATCGACCGTGCCTCGGCCAGCCATGTTCGACTGGCCGACCAACAGGAACAGGTGGAACCGCTCCCGCGGCGGCAAGGCCGCGGGATCACTCGCCTGCGCCAGCGCGCCGAAACTCAGACAAAGGACAACGAACCAGCGCATGGACATGTGACTCATCCTTATTCGCCGCCCGCTGCGGCGCCGATGATGCGGACGTTCGTGGACAGAAAATACGGCAGACGTGCCCCGTCGAACACCAGCTCGCCGAACATGGCCGCGTAACCCGAAGTCGGCCGGGCCAGCTGGCACACGTGCCCGTCGCCGTCGGGATGCGCGGGGCGCGCGGTCCACTTGGCGTCGCGAAAATCCTTGGTGGCGGAAAAGGCCGTCCACGTGTCGACGCGCACGGGGACCTGATCGGCCGTCACGCGTAAACGCAGTTCCCCGTCCTGCTCGGCGAACTTCCAGTCGAGCTGGGGCAAGTCGCGGCCGGCGGCCGTGTGCTGGTACAGGGCCGCCAGGCTCCCGGTTACCCGCGCTATGTCCCGGATCCCATGGCCGTTGTTCGGCACGTACATGACGTACTTCGGACCGTTCAACTGGTCCCAGTACAAGTTCAGCGCATCGAGGGGCCAGTAGCGATCGTTGGTGCCCAAGATAATCAACTTGGGCTGCACCAGCCGCTGCCGGTAGCTGTAGGGATCCACAATGTCGCGCAAATGCCGCGCGGCGGGGGATTCCAGTTTTTCCGTGAGTCCACGCTGCGAGTAATCATTGATCTGCTCGGAGGTCGTGCCCCACGTTGCCCGTTGATGTCGCATCTGGTCGGCCATGTTCAAAACGTCGATCACCATGGGAGCCAGCGAGGTCGCTCGCGAGTCGACCGCGCCGGTCAGCCACGTCGTCCAGCCGCGCTTCGAGGCCCCCGTGACTGTGAAGCTCGCCAGCTGAACATTCCACTCCTGCCGTGCCAGCTCCTGGATCGCGTCCATGGCCCGGACGGTGCTCTTGACCATGGGCAGCAGCAAAGGCCACTCGGGATCGCGCGTCTTCAGGAATTCATCGAACGTGTACGCGATGATTTCGTCCTCGACTTTCCCGCCGAAGATCGGCTGGTGCGGGACGTGCAGCAGCACGCCGATGGGCGACTGCAGCTGCTCGGCCAGGGCCGCAAACAGGTTGGCTTCCCGAGGCAGTCGCAATTCCGCGCTGCCGTTTTCGAGCTCGTCATTCCATCCACCCCCGGCGATGAAGAGCAGGCCGTGCTTCGTCTCGGCAGGCAGATTGGAGGGCCGGAGCACGAACAGCTGGTGTTTCCACGTGATGTCGCGCCAGGTCTGTGAGGTCAGAATCACTTCCACGTATTCCGCGCCACCGAGCTTACCGGACCGCAGCTTCTTCCAGCTGTAGGACGCGTCGGGCTTCGCCACGTATTGCGCGAGCGGCCCGAGTTCGGGCATGTCGGCCCGCATTCCAGGGGCCGCGAGGAAGCACATGAACCAGGCACACAGGAGAGTCGGCAACCCACGTCGAATCACTTGGATGTCCTTTGCAACATTTCCCGGAAGAATCGGCACGTTTCCCGTCCGGCTCCCTTGAACTGCCGCGGAGGCCGATGCCGCGAGCATACTACAAAATCTCGACTGGCGCCGCATGCATGGCGCGCAGCGCTTCGGCGTATCGTACACCGCACGTCTTGCCCCGATACTGGGCAATCGCTTCTTTCATCTGCTGAGCCCCATCCAGCTCTCCCGGATGATAGGGTTCATTGCGGACCAGGGCCATGAATTTGCCGAGCCACTCGATGGCGCGAGGCCAGACATCGCTCACGTCGACAAACGTATCGGGCTCGAAACCGATCGTGTGCCGAGGACCATTGTCGTACAGGTAAATCCGGCTGGGCGGCCGCACGGCTCGTTTATTCAAAAGTGCGGGTGCGTACCGCAAGGCAATGCTGCTCAACTGCGAAGCCACGACGTGATCATCGTGATGGTCCTGACGCCACAGGATCAAGGCCAGGTCGGGCGCCACGTCGGCCACCGCCTCCGCCACGCCACGTTTCGAGGCGTCGTCGACGTCGAAGCGATGCGATTGGAATCCCAGATAGCGCATTTCAACGCCATAGGACAGCGAAATCTCCTGCGTTCCACGGAGCAAGTCCTGGTGCCGGTTGCCAATCGGCGGCCAGTTCGAATAGTCGCCAATCAGCGTCAAAATGACGACCCGGTAGTGCTTGGCGACCGCCTGCAGCAGAATGCCCGGGACGCCGAACACGCAGTCGTCGTAATGGGCTCCAATGGCGAGCAGGGTCTTCGTCATATGCAGGTCCTCTCCCGAGCCTGGGTTCCCGATCCACTGCGTCACCGGGGCGGAAGGCGCGAAACACCTCCGTCCCGATTCGGCCCACCAGTGTAGGCTCCCTCTTCGCCGACTTGAAGGCGCACGCCGTCAGGACCTGGATCGACCCGAATATCGCGGCTCGGCAGCCGAGGGGGTACGCAGGTTGCTGGCAAGTAATACAGGTGGGTTCTGTCGCAGCGCACCCGTAGAATGGAGTGGCCGGTTGCGTCGAGGACGAGCCGCAGGGGGTGGTTTCTACGCCGAAAACAGGAGAAACATCATGAAACTGCATGTGCTAGGAGTCGCCGTTCTGGTGGTGGGGCTGTGCGGAAGTAGCCCAGTCGCCCAGGCCCAATTTGATCAGCTGGTGAGCAGAATCCCTCCCGGTGCCAATTCCCTGGTACTGCTCAATGTCGACAAGGTGATGAACAGCCCGGCTGCTGTGAACGGGCATTGGAAAGAGGAACACAGTGCGTCTTACGCCGCTGGCTTGACGTTTCTTCCTCCCCATGCGAGTTCCGCAGTTCTCGCAACGTACTTTGATCTCGAACAAATGAGTCCCGATTGGTCGGTGGCCGTCGTCGCGCTGGATCACGACGTATCGGTCCCGGCCATTGAACAACTGGCCGAAGGCAAGGCCGAACAAATGAACTCGCATCCCGTGATCAAACTGGCTGGCGAGGGCTACCTGGTGCAGTTCGCTCCCCGGCTCCTGGCCGCTATCTCGCCCGCCACACGGCAGACGGTTGGCCGCTGGATCCGCGACGTCGACGATGCCGGTGGGGAACTGTCGCCCTATTTGCAGGATGCGTACCGCTTCGCCAACCAGATCGGCACTCCCGTGATCCTGGCGCTGGACCTGCAGGACATCGCTCCTGTCTCTCAGATTCGTGAATCCCTCGCAGCATCCACGGCATATGCGTCCGCGGATGCGGCAACGCTCGATCGCCTGGCCGCCCTGTTGGCCAGCGTGCGGGGTATTACCCTGGGAATCACCATGGAGTCGGATGAGCCGTTCGGCAAGGTGAAGGTCGACTTCGCCGAGCCAGTGTTTCTGTCACCTGACGAAGCCAAGGCGCTGTTGCTCGATGCGCTTGCGAAGCGGGGTGCGATGCTCAATGAACTGGAGCAGTGGTCGCCCAAGGTAGCGGACCGCACGATCAGCCTGGAAGGTTACCTGTCGCCGAGTGGCATGCGCCGCATCTCGAGCCTGTTCGACCGGCCCCCGGCCTTTAAACCGGGAGTGGATCTCGCGAAAGCCTCCAGCGCTCACGGTCTGAATGTGCCGCCGCCCCCCGCACCGGCAAAACCTGCTGCCACGGGGCAGGCCAACGCCGCAAGTCAGACGAGCACGGCAAGCCAAACGGCTGCCGATTCCGTCGCGCAGACGTCCGTCCAGGCCTCGCAGGAGTACTTGAAACGCGTGTCGGAATTGATCGAGGATCTGCGTAAGAAGCCGCAACGCTCGTCGAACTACACGATGGGAAGCATCGCCCTGTGGTGCGACACGTTTGCCAGAAAGATCGACCAGCTGCCCACGATGGGCGTCGACCCCGAACTGAGCAACTTCGCGGCCTTCGCTTCGGATTCCATGCGGGCGGCCAGCTCGGCGATCCGTGATAGTTACGCGCGCAAACGCGCTCGCCAGACGGCCACTCCCGTGCCTTACGACTACTACACCTATAACACGACCTACGGATACTCTGCCCGCTGGAATATTTTCGGCGGGTACGCCGTTCCCTGGGGGAGTTCCATTACGGTGCCCGTACCGGACTACCGAGCGTACCAGCAGGCACGCACGGCGATCAGCACCCAGGAACGCGTCACCGGCGCGAATCAGGCCCGCGACATCCTGGCGAAAGTGGACGACGCCGAGGGCGATATCCGCCGTCGCATGGCGGAGAAGTATCGCGCTCCATTTTGAGGTCCGTACGCGCCAGAGTGGTCCGCGCGGCCCGAGCGGCTCGGTCTCCCGACTCCGCCAGGGCAGGGCGGGCCACTCGCTCTCCCCCTTTCTGGCGAAAGGGGCTCCTGGTCATGTGACCTGGATTATGGCCTTGATGACGCCGCTGCGCGGATCCAACCACGATTCGAACACCCGGACGACATCGGCAAACGGGGCGCCATGGGTGATCCAGGGCCGCGTGTCCAGTTGCCCCTGCTCGATCAAGGCGATGATGCGCTGAAAGTCGGCGGCCAGAGCATTGCGGCTGGCCAGAATTGTCAATTCCCGGCGATGGAACACGGGAGCGTGCGGAAAGTGCACTTCGTCCTGGGTGATTCCGACATAGACCAGCCGCCCGGCGAACGCGCAGCAGGCGAGCGCCGCGCTCATGCTGCGTGGGTTCCCGGTCGCATCGATCACCACGTCGGCCAGCTGGCCACCGGTCAGTTCGTCCAGTCGGGCCAGCGCGCCGGCTTCGTCGCCGGGTAGCAGCGTAATGGTGTCGGGCACGTGCATCGTTTCTCGGACAAATTCCAGTCGGCCCGGCTGCAGGTCCATGACGATCGGGCGAGCTCCCGTCAGCCGCACGAATTCGAGCGCCGACAGCCCGATGGGACCCGCCCCGATGATCAACACCTGCTCGCCAGGACGGGGCGCGGCACGGTTCGTGGCATGGCAACCAATGGCCAGCGTCTCGACTAGCGCCAGCTGATCAAACGTCAACTCCCGCGACGGATGCAGCTTTCGCGCGGGCAGGAGCATGCGGTCCACCATCCCGCCGTCGCACATCACTCCCAGCGTCTTGTGCTGCTCGCAGCAGTTCGTATGGCCGCGACGGCTAGATTAAC
>JBFWYF010000200.1:0-9813 GCA_050186685.1 Pirellulaceae bacterium | reverse complement strand
CGATCTGGATAACTTGGAATTCAGTCAGATGAAATCGAAAGGGAGAAAAGCATGTCGTGTGATTTGAGCGTATCGGCGCAGCGAGGGCGCCGAGGTTTCACGCTGGTCGAACTGCTCGTTGTGATTGCCATTATCGGCATTCTCGTGTCGCTGCTGTTGCCCGCCGTGCAGGCGGCCCGGGAAGCGGCACGCCGCTCGGAATGCACCAACAACCTGAAGCAAGTGGGCCTGGGTGTTCACAACTTCGAATCGTCCTACAAGAAGCTGCCCAGCCCCGGTCAGTGCGATTCGACGGGCAGTAGCTCGACGACGTACATGATCCATTCGACAGCGACGTTGATCCTGCCGTACATCGAGCAGCAAGCCGTCTACGACATGTTCGACCACAACACGGACACGTTTGCGGCGTACGGCGCCACGTTCAACTCGGCTGGCAATTACTACCAGACGCCGAGTGGCGCTCAACTCCATCCGAAGTCCAAGGGTCGGTCGTACAACGATCCGGCACATCCGAGCGGACAGGTCGCTGCCAAGACCATCATCAAGACCTTCGTGTGCCCGAGCACACCGGTCAGCGCGACGGGCCGCGACCCCGTGCATCGTTACGGCCCCTGGGATTACATGTTCATCGCCATCAGCGATGTCGACGAACGGCCGACGTCGCCGACCTACAAGCAACGGACGACACCGGCTGGCTCGGCCGCCTGGGTCTCGCAGGTCGTGCCCGGCATTCTGAACTGCAACGACGGCAAGTTCGCCGATTGCATTGACGGCACCAGCAACACGTTTCTGTGCATCGAAGACGCTGGCCGCTCGCACCCAAGCGTCCAGCGATTTGGCGCGTATTCGTCCCGCGTAAGTCCGGTCGCGACCTCGGCCGATACAATCCAGGGAGGCAGCAGCGCGAATCCGCCGGCGCCGTTCGCGAATGGTCGGCGCGTCTTCGCCTGGGCGGATGCCGACGCCGTGGCCAATGGTTTCTCGGGCGCGAACAGCGCCACGAATCCAGCGGACCGGATCGCCAAGATCAACAACAACAAGACGCCGGTCGGTGGCCCCACGACCTGCCCATGGAATAGCAACAACTGTGGTCCCAACGATGAACCGTTCAGCTTCCACCCGGGTGGATGCAACGTCGTGATGGGTGATGGATCCGTGCGTTTCCTGCCCGAGACGATGGACGCCCTAGTGCTGAAGTACCTGGTTGGTGCCAACGACGGCAAGACGGTACAGATCGATTGATCGATCGATTGGGCCGTCAGTTGAAACTTGCGGCAGACGTGTCACGACGCGTCTGCCGTTTTTTTTTGGCGTGGCCCCGTCTGTCTTCGGGGCTGGGATTTGTGTGGGCCCAGACCAGGGCCTGAAGGCCCAGGCACGGAATTGTGCTGCCCCTTCGGGGCGGAGAATCGGGGGCGACGCTACAGACTCCTCTCGTAGGCAGTATGATGACCAGCTGGCGAGGCAACTCTCGACAACCTTCGACTTCACGCGGGACGACTATGGCCCATACTCCTCGTAACTCCATCGCGACGCTTGTCTGGCTGAGCGCCATACTGGCTTTTCCGGCCCACTGCCCAGCTGCGGAACTCGAACTGCGTCGCGGCGATCACATTTGCCTTGTTGGAAATGCGCTGGGCGAACGGTTGCAGCACGCCAACCACTGGGAGACGTTGCTCTACCAGCGGTTTCCGGATCTGGAACTCGTGGTGCGCAATCTTTGCTTCCCCGGCGACGAGCCGCTCGAACGGCTCCGGTCACTGAACTTCGGCAGTCCGGACGACCATCTCCGGCATAGCCGTGCGGATGTCGTGATCTACTTCTTCGGCTTCAACGAATCGTTTGCGGGGGAGCCAGGTTTGAAGGCGTTCCGGCGGGATCTGACTCGGGTTGTCCGTGATACCCTGGCACAGGACTACAGCGGCCGGGGGGCGCCTCGCGTGGTGCTGGTGTCGCCGATCGCTCACGAAGACCGTAGGGACCCGAACCTGCCTGACGGGCGAGCCCATAACGAAGATCTGCGAAAGTACTCCGAAGCGATGCAGCAGGTGGCTCGAGAAACGGGCGCCGGATTCGTCGATTTATTTGGCCCGACGCAACAGCTGTTCGCCGAGTCGCCACGCCCGCTGACGATCAATGGCGTGCACTTGAGCGACGATGGATACCGGGCTTTGGCCCCCGTGCTGGATGCGGCTCTGTTCGGCGAGTGGCCAGCCGGCCGTTCGGTGGCTACGACGGAAGCGCTGAAGAAAGAAATTGACGACAAGAACTTCCATTGGTGGCACCGGTACCGGGCGGTCAACGGTTATTCGATTTACGGCACGCGCGGTACGGCCGGTTCCGACGGGACTTATCGGAATCGCGAAGTCATGGAGCGCGAGCGCGCGATCCTGGACGAGATGTGTGCCAACCGCGATCGCCGAATCTGGTCGATCGCGCAAGGCCAGAAAGTTCCAGCCCAGGTGGACGACTCGAACACGCTCCCGTTCCTTGTCCCGAAGACGAACGTCGGCGGGACGAGCGATCCGAATCGCAAGGCGGGAAAGCTCGGCTCGCTCGACTACCTGCCGGCGGAGGAACAGCGGAAGCATTTCCAGCTGGCTCCAGGCTACGAGATTGATCTCGTCGCATCAGAGGAAGATTTTCCGGAGCTGGCGAACCCCGTGGCGATCAACTTCGACAATCGAGGTCGGTTGTGGGTGGCGACGATGCCCTCGTATCCGCAATGGCAGCCCAAGACGCCGCTCGACGACAAGCTGCTGATTCTGGAGGACGACAACGGCGACGGGCGTGCGGACCGGTGCCGCGTGTTTGCGGGGGGCTTGCACCAGCCGACGGGCTTCGAGCTGGGCATGGGGGGCGCGTTCGTCGCGCAGCAGCCGGACGTGCTGTTTCTGCGCGACACGGACGGCGACGATCGAGCGGACGTCCGGGAGCGGCGGCTGATCGGTTTCGATTCCGCGGACTCGCATCACGGCCTCGCGGCTTTTGAGTGGGGCCCGGACGGAGCGCTGTATTTTCAGGAGGGGACATTCAAGCAATCGCAGGTCGAATCGCCCTACGGCCTGACGCGGTTGGGCGATGCCGGCGTCTGGCGTTACGAACCACGCACTGAAAAGTTCCGCGTCCATGTGTCGCTGGCCTTTGCCAATCCGTGGGGCCATGTGTTCGATGCGTGGGGACAGAATTTTGTGGCGGACGCATCGCCTGGCTTCAACTACTGGGCGACTCCCATTTCGGGCCGCGTGGACTATCCGGACAAGCACCCAGGCGGCTCCCGGGCCCGGAATCTGGACTGGGGTGGTTCCCGCGGAAATCGCGACTACCCGGTGTTCGTCGCCAAACGCATTCGCCCAACGTCCGGCTGTGAGTTTGTGTCAAGCCGCCAGTTTCCGCCGGAAGCGCAGGGCAACTTCCTGGTCAACAACGTGATCGGGGACCTGGGCGTCCTGCAGCACACGGTCCACGATGCGGGCTCGGGGTACGGCGGCCAGGAAGTTCCGCCGCTGGTGCTGAGCACGCACGGCAATTTCCGACCCGTCGACCTGCAGTTCGGTCCGGACGGAGCGTTGTATATCGCGGACTGGCACAACGCGCTGATCGGGCATCTCCAGCACAATCTGCGCGAACCGTATCGAGACCATATGCATGGTCGAATCTGGCGAGTGCGGTATGCGAGCCGTCCGCTATTGGTACCGCCGAGAATTGCCGGGGAGCCGGTTGAGCGGTTGCTCGAGTTGCTGCGCGAGCCCGAGGATCGGACGAGGTACCGTGTCCGGCGAGAGCTCGCCGAACGGCCAACAGCGGAGGTTGTGGCGGCTCTCGATCCCTGGTGGCGGCGGCTGGCCGAGGAACGTACCGAGCCGCGTCTGTTGCTGGAAGGTCTGTGGGTGTACCAGACGCACAACGTCGTGCAAAGCGAGTTGCTCGAACGGCTGCTGCAATCGCCGGAGCCGCGGGCTCGCGCGGCGGCGACGCGTGTGTTGTGCGAGTGGCGGGATCGGGTGCCCGGCATGTTCGACCTCTTGGCAGCACGCATCCGCGACGAACATCCGCGGGTGCGGCTCGAAGCGGTGCGTGCGTGCAGCTTTGTCGGGACGCTCGACGCCATGGAGTTAGCGCTTGAAGTGTTGAATTACGAGATGGACGTGTTCCTGGACTACACGCTATACGAGACCATTCGCGTGCTGGATGACACGCTGTCCCGTCCGCGTGCCGTAGCGGCCCGGCCGGCGGGACACGACCATGTCGCACACGACCATGCGTCGCACCAGCAGCCGGGGAGTGCCGCGGCGAGCGGTCGGCCGACGGTATTCCTGGGCAAGAGCCCACGGATTGTGGCCTATCAGCTGGCTCGGCTTTCGGCCCCTCAGCTGGTGCAAGTCGAGCGGCAGCCGGACGACGCGCGATACTTGCCCGTGTACGAGGCGATTGCGCTCCATGCCGGGGTGGCTCGGCAGGATCGCGCGGAAGCGGTCGCGGCCGTGGCACGCTTTCGAGGTGCCTCGTTGATCCCGCAATTGCTCGCGACGATCGAAGAAACGGACCGCCTGCCGGCGAACGAGCAACTGGCCGTGCGTTCGCAGCTGGCCGGGATTTTGCTGAGCCAGCCTGTGGCGATGTTGGTGGGGAGCCGCTGGCAGTTGGAGCAGGCCGCGGAGTCGCCTGTTTCCGGCGTGCGGCCCATCGCGTTTGCGGCGCTGGCCAGTGCCGAATCACCTGACGCGGCGTGGCAGCGGGCGGCACGATCCGAACAGGGTCGGCTCGACTTTCTGCAGGGCGTGCCGCTCATCACGCGACGAGACCGGCGACTGGCGGCACGGCCCATGGTCGAGTCGTCGTTGGCGGTCAGTGAACCGCTCGGAGTACGCCGTGCCGCTCTCGAAGCGCTGGCCACGATCGACGCCGAGCCTGACGCAAACTTTCGGCTGGCGGCCGCCGCGCTACGCGAACCCGGCCTCCGAGTCGCCGCGGTCCGGGTAATGCTGGCCGTACCCGCGTCGGCTCGTTCGCCGCAGGAGGCTGCGCCGGTCGTCGAGCGGCTCGTTCGCCAGGCGGAACGCACCCCCGTGGCGAGACGCACGACCGACGATTTCCTGGACGCCATGCAGCTCGCGGACCAGCTGATTGCGAAGCTGCCCGCCGACACTGCCCGTGGTTACCGCGACCGCTTACGTGCCGTCACCGTGCGCGTCGTGCGGATCAAGACGGTACACGAGGAGATGCGTTACGACACGCCGCACTTCGCGGTTGAGGCCGGCCGTCCCGCTCAGCTGGTGCTGCAGAACGAAGACCTGATGCCCCACAACCTGGTCATCACCCAGCCGGGCAAGCTGCGGGATGTGGCGATGGCGGCCTCGGACATGCCGCCTCAGCCGGATGCCCAGGGACGGACGTTCGTTCCGCCATCATCCGATGTGCTGTTTGCCACACCGCTCGTCGAGCCGCACAAGCAAACGGTGCTGACATTCGAGGCGCCGCACGAGCCAGGCCAGTATCCGTACGTGTGCACATTTCCGAATCACTGGATGCGCATGTACGGAGTGATGGTGGTCGTGCCGGATCTGGATGCCTGGCTTGCCGACCCGGTGCCCCCTGTGGACCCGCTGGGAAACTCGCGTGCGGTCGTCCAGGCATGGACAATCGACGATCTGCAAGGGGGACTGCCCGGAGATTTGCGAGGCCGCTCGCCGGAGATTGGTCGGAAACTGTTTGCCGAAGCGAACTGCGTCCAGTGCCACAAAGTGCGGGGCGAAGGGGGCACGGTGGGTCCGGATCTGACGGAAGTGCTCCAGCGCTGGAAAGGTGACCACGCCGGGGTGCTCCGCGAGATGCTCGACCCGTCCCAGAAGATCGATCCGAAATATGCCCTGTTCAACGTGCAGATGGCCGACGGGCGCGTCTACACGGGGCTGGTGTCAGAACAGAATGCCGAGACGATTACGCTGATCACCAATCCCGATAAGCCCCAACCGCAGGTTCTCGAGCGCGAGGAGATTGAGGAGATGGTGAAGATGTCCACCTCCATGATGCCCAAGGGACTGCTCGACCGGTTCACGCGGGATGAGATTTTCGAGCTGCTGAGTTTTCTGGCGCAAGGGCCGTGAAGACCGGCCATACCCGATGGCCCGCTCCCCTCCGTCCACGTGGCTCCGAGCGGTGCTGCTGCTGGGATTTCTTTCGTGGGCCGGTGGGAGAGAGGGCGGGGAAGTCATGTGCCGGAAACGGGTGGCGGTAGTGTGGAAGGCAACGGTTCCTTTCGATCCAGCGCCTGCAACTCGTTTTGCAGGATGTTCAGCAAGGTCTGCAGCAGTACCACGATCATGGGCCCCACCAGGATTCCGATCGGCCCGACTGCGTTGACGCCCCCCAGTACACTGAGCAACGCGAACAACGGATGCAGGTTCGACTGGCCGTGCAGCACCAGCGGCTTGATGACGTTGTCCGCCATCGACACGATCGTCGCCCCATAGATCGCCAGCCCGATCGCGGCAAACAGGCGCCCTTCGTAGAAGTACAGCCACATGCAGGCGGGGACCCACACCGTGGCCGCACCGACGAACGGAATCAAGGCAAAGACGATCGTGGTCAGCGTCAGCAGGAATACGGACTGCAACCCGGTCGCCCAGAAACCGACGCCAGCCAGCAGGCCTTGCACCACTGCCGACAAGAGCGTTGCGACCACCACCGCTCGGCTGATCCGATCGAACTCCTCCAGCAGCTCCCGTTCGTGCCGGTCCTCCAGTGGCGACATTCGCATCAGCGACTCGATGATGGCCGGACCGTCCGTCAGAAAGAAATAGACGGCCAGGATCATCACTCCCATTCCGAGCGCCGCATTGGCCGCGATGCTGGACGTTGTCCCGCCGAACGATCGCAGAAAGCCGGGAATACCTCCGAAAATACGCTGCGTCACAGCATCCACCTCGTCCGCCGTCGGATTGACCAGCTCCGTGAGCCAGACGTTGAACTCGGAGTGGAGCAACTTGAGCTTGAAGTCGCGCAGCGCGTCGGCCGCCGCGCCGAGGAGCTTCTGATAGCGCAGCGTACCGATCTGCTTGGGATCGGTACTGATCTGCTGTAACGCCTGCAGGGACGCGTACAGGCCGTCGGCCAGTGCGGCGCCCTCTCCGTCATCCGCCAGATCCTGCCGCAGCTGATCCGCCACGGACACCAGCCGGTCCGCGGCGACCGGATCTCCGTGCGCCGTCGCCCCCTGCCGGGCATCGTCGCGCAACGTCTCGAGCGACGATTCGATATATCGGATCTCTTCGGCGTGGGGATACTCCAGTCCCAGCGCGGTCGGCAGTGCGTTGAGTTTCTGCTCGATGCCGTTATCGCCCCCCAGGTTACTGACGAGCGAACGGGCCTCCAGCGCAGCCAGCGTCGTGATCCCCACCACGGGCAGCAAGACGACCGCCGCAATCATCGTCGTCGTCACCGCTGCGGCCAGCTGGCGCCGACCCTTCAGACGCATCACAACCCACAAGTGCAGGGGGCGGAACATGATGACCAGGATCGAGGCCAGGAACAGCGGCACCAGGAAGCCCGCCATCACGCGGTAGAAGAAGGTTCCCACAACCGCAATGACGCCTAGCAGAATCGCAAACGAAAACCATTTCGCCATGAATGCATATCCTTCGGTGGTTAAGCTGGCTGACGGGCGAGCTGATCCGTATTGTTCGCCGCCGACGACACCGCCACAATACGCCCGCGGGCAACCGACACTGCAGCAGGATGGATCATGAGCGACCCGGCACAACAAGGGCGTCCCCCACGGGGGCGGTGGATTAAGTTCGCCGGCCAGCTCGTGATCTTGCTCCTCGTCGGCTGGGGGATCTGGCGAACGATGGGGGGAGCCCTGGTGCAGCTGTCCGAAGCGGGTGTGCGGCCCACCGATCTCCACCCGGGCTGGCTTGCGCTGTCGGGGTTCGGTTACCTCGCGGGGCTGTATCCCTGCGGTACGTTCTGGTACCGCGTACTGAGGTCGATGCGACAGCGACCTGGCCGCTGGGCCGCCATACGGGCCTATTTCGCCAGCCAGCCAGGCAAATATGTCCCCGGCAAAGTCATGGTGATCGTGATCCGCACCGCGTTGATTCGCGGCCCGCAGGTAAACAGCACACTCGCCGCCGCAGCCACGTTTGTCGAGACGCTGACGATGATGTCGATCGGAGCGGCGATCGGCGCGGTGCTCATGCCGCTGGCCTTGGATGCGGACTGGCGGCTCGTGGCTTTTGCGCTGACCTCGGCGGTCGTGGTCGGCATTCCCACTCTCCCGTCGGTGTTCCGCCAAGTGGCCAAATGGACGAAACTGCACCGTCTCCACCCGGAAATTGACGAGTCGCTCGCCGACCTGCACATCGCCGCCTTGGCTCCAGGCTGGCTGGGGATTGCTGCCGGTTGGTTTGCGATGGGTGTGAGCCTGTGGGGGGCGCTGCACGCGCTGCCCGCAGCGACCACGAGCGGAGGCGTGGTGCAGGAATTGTTGCTCATGACCGCCTGTGCCGCGCTGTCGACGGTGGCCGGTTTTGCATCGGGACTGCCCGGCGGACTGGGGGCGCGAGAATGGGTCGTCATGGCCTTAGTGGCACCTCAGTTTGGCGGAGTGGCCGCGGTGCTATCGGCGGTGATTCACCGGGGAGTCATGATCGTGACAGAGTTGCTGGCGTGCGTGGTTGTCCTGCTGCTCATGACCAGAAGTAATTGCGTTCGCCGAGCGAATGGTTGACGCGGAGGAGGCGCCCTAGCCTTTTGGATACCGGATCGTTAATATTCGGGAGCAAGTCATGTGAACTAGGCAATTTCCTCTGCCATGTTCGTGATGTCGACGTGCTTTTTCTGGGGAGCCGATAAGAGACTCGCAGGGGACCGATTTCAGCTGCGGACGCGTGTACGCTTTTCCCAGGTCGGGCTCGTCCCGATCGATTGGTCAAGTAACATGCCCTGTAGTTTAGGTTCCCACTTAATTGTCGCGGGCTCTCACGAATCGCGTCGCCACGGCATAACGGTGGAGGGATTGCCTTTTTTTATGCCCTGAGGGGGCCCTGTCCCATCATGCCCACCTCCCATCGCGATCGATTGCTGGCATGGTTCGCTCCCTACCGGAGCTGCGTGGTGGCGTATTCCGGCGGGGTCGACAGCGCCGTTGTCGCGCAAGCGGCGTTCCTGGCGTTGGGGGATGCGGCGCTCGCGGTAACGGGCGAAAGCGCCAGCCTGGCGGCGGGTGAGTTGGACAACGCCGTGGCTGTCGCTCAGCGAATCGGGATTCGTCACGAAATCGTGGCGACGCGTGAATTTGAGCGTCCCGATTATCTGCGCAATGGCCCCGACCGTTGCTATCACTGCAAGACGGAACTCTATACGCAGCTGGAGCAGTGGCTGAGTCGCTTTCCCGCGGACGTCGTAGTGAACGGTGCCAACGCGGACGATGCGGGGGATTATCGGCCGGGGATGCGGGCCGCGGCAGAGCACCGCGTGCGCAGTCCGCTGCTGGAATGTGAGCTGACGAAGCGCGAAGTTCGTGAGTTGGCCGCCGCCTGGCAGTTGCCGGTATGGGACAAGCCAGCGTCGCCGTGTCTGTCGAGCCGCGTGGCATATGGCGAAGCGGTGACGCCCGAGCGGCTGCGGATGATTGACGACGCCGAACGCTTTCTGCGCGCTCGCGGTTTTCCTGAAGTGCGGGTGCGTTATCACAGCGGAGACTTGGCGCGGGTAGAAGTGAGTGCCGCAGAGCTTGCACGCCTGGCGGAGCCGCCGCTGCGTGACGAATTGGTGGCCGAATTGACCCGGTTGGGGTTTCGTTTTGTGACG
>JBFWYF010000199.1:0-9817 GCA_050186685.1 Pirellulaceae bacterium | reverse complement strand
CGTGTTGTCGCCACTCAGGGAGAGACTTGTCAGCGGCGCTGGTCCTCCCGCCGCGCCGTCGGGATCGGCGCCGTCGACGCTGGCCAGCGTGATCACTTCGCCGCCATCGCCGCCTCGCATGACCAGGCTGTCGAAGCCGCTGAACGTGGTCGTTTCGAAGCCGCCGTTGCCGGTTATCTGGGATACACCCGTGCCTGGCACGTCGGCCAGCGTCAGGGCAGTCGTCGCGGCCGTTCCGGTGGCGTCCACGGTCAACGTTCCCCCCGCACCGACAAAGCTGATTGGCGTGAGTGATTCGAAGGACAGGGTCAGAACTCCGGCGATATTGACCATGCCGCTGTTGGGCGAATCGGCCGCATCGGAGAAGTAGGCCACGTCGCGCGAAGTCGCCAGCTGGAATGCGAGCTGATCGGCGGCTCCACCGCCTCCGCCGTCGAAATGGATCGTGGGAGTGGTCGGGGTACGAGCACTGGCGACGAATGCGGCGCTGGTATGCGAGCCGGCGGGCGCTCCCGACAGCCCGGGCAAGCCACCTGCTGTCTCGGTAACGGTGAACGTATCGCCGTCCGCCGACCCGGTCACCGTCAGCGAACGGATATCGGAACGAGGACCCACAAAAGATAGTGTGCCGTTGACGCGCAGCTCCAATTGCGTTCCTGACGCGTCCAGCCGCGCATCGAGGGTGTCGGGTACCGCGTCGCCGCCGACTCCGAACGAGGTCGTGTCGAGGACAAGATCCACAGGTCCGGTGCCTCCGGTGCTGACATTCTCGAAGGATGTGTACGCGACCGGTTGGAAGCCAGCGAACGTCCAGGTGCCTTGATGCACGCCGGACAAAGTCAACAGCGGCGAGGGTACGCCGGTTACGTCCACGCGCAGCACATCGCCCGGAGCGACGGCCGGCGCATTGCCATGAATCGTAGCGAGGGACGTACCGAAACGCGTGCCCTGGTTCGGCGCGATGGTTACGGTGTCGCCCGTACCGCCCGCACGCGTCGCAATCTGCACGGCATCGATACCCGAATCCGTGGGATCGGTGAAGGTCAACGAGACGCCGGCGGGGAAGAAGCCGGCGGTGCGTGAGATGACGCCATCGCCGACGCCCGTGCGCGAGATCTGGATATTCGCGTCGCTGGCACTCCCCGAGTCATCCAGGATCAATGTGTCCGCGCCGCCGCCGAAGGAAAAGACGGCGCTGGACTGAAGAACGGCCGCAGTTCCGCCATCGTTCGCGCCACCGGCGTTTGAGTCCACGATGAACTGATCATCGCCCGAGCCTCCTATGACGGAAATCCCGGCGGAGTCGCTCACGAGCGATCCACCCAGGCGCACGATCGTCCCCGCGACGGCATCCGCATTTGCCACGTCGCCGCGGATGGTCAGCAGGCTAAAGGCCCGAGTCGTCGTGCCCGGGTCCAAGGTCACCCGGTCGCCGGCCTGGAGCGTCAGTGCACCCGCAGTGTCGCGCACCGTCGCGCCACTGGTGAGCAGCAGGTCGTCGCCCGTCGCCGCTGAGTCCCCGGCAGAATAGGTCATGCCGCCGGTGGTGATGGCGTCGGAATTGATTGTCAGCGGGCTACTCGCGCGGATTTCACCGGCGCCTCCGGATCCTGACACGGCTCGGCCACTGCTATCGAGGTCGGCGAGCACCAGTCCGCCGTTCGTGTCGTGGATGAAGATCGACGCGCTGGTCGTATTCGTGATGTCCGCTCGGGTCACGCGCACCTGCAGCGGCTGCGCGGCCGAGGTGCCGATGCCGGCGACCGATTCGAGAATCAGATCCCCTGCAACCACGTCGTCGGTCGCATCGGCGTCGACCAGGCTGCCGGCAAGCAGAACGAGCGTTGCGTTTCCGCCGGCCGCGTCCAGATTCAGGCCTGTCAGGCCGTTCGATTCCTGCAGGAACAGGTTGCCTCCCCCGGCTGCCGTCGAGACAGCGAGCGTATTGACACGAGTTTCCACGCGGTTGTTCGCTTGACCGACCGATGCGGCCACGCCGCTCAGCAGGGTGATCGTGGCATTGGCCGCCACCAGATCCTCGCCATCACTCGAAGTGTCCGCGATCCCTCCGGCAGTCAATGTCAGTTGGATATCGCCCGCCCCGGCCTGGAGATCGAGGTCGGTCAGCCCGTTCGCTTCGATCAAGCGAATATCCTGGCCGGCGCCGCCCGCAGTCGTGGCTGACACGGCGCCCACCGAGATGTCGAGAGCTCCGTCGGTTCCTCCCGTGCCAACTCCCGTGCCGGACGTCAGACTGAGTTGTGACACGTTGATGTCCGGATTTGACGCGTTTCCATCGTCGATCGCGGCTCCGGTGTGCAACGCCAGCTGCGAGGTGCCCGTCGGCGCCACGGGTGCTACGGCGGTTATCGTGCCGGTCGCCGCATCGCCGATCTGCAACCGGCCTGTCGTAATCTGGTTGATCTCTCCGCTTGCGATACCGAGCGCGGTCAGCGTGTCGGCACCGCCAAGCGCCACAGGCCAGTTCGGAGTGCGAGGTCGTATGACGACATCGCCCCCCGCGCTGGTTTCGACAATTGCAGGAGCCTGAATAATCAGATGGTTGGCGACCAGCGCCACGTCGGCGGCGCTGGTCGCGGTGCCCACGCGGCTTGCCGAGGCAAACAGAATTCCCGCACTGGATGTCGCATCCCCGGTTCCTTCTACGACAACCGCGCCAGCCGCCTGTGCCTCGACCACGGACGCACTCTCGATCGCTACGCCGCGGCCGACAGTGCCAGCCCGTCCCCGCAATTGAAGCTGACCCATCCCGGATGTCCGCACGGTCGCGCCGACCAGTTGGATGCCGTCGAAGTTGCCGGTCGAGGACGCGGGGCCTTGATTGGCTCGCAGTTCGATGTTGCCGTCGACGCCGGTCAGACTGGCGCCGCTGACCAGCGATATACCGCGCGTGGTATCCAGGGTGATGGTGCCCGCACCGCTGACCGTGATATCGGAGGCCGCCGTGCTCAGCGCGACGCTGCGACCGTCGACGTCGAGGTTCCCGCCCGCCGCCAGCGTCACCGCAGCGGCGAACGTCACGTCACCGGCATGAAAACCCGTGGCCGGGGAACTCCCGTCGGGGTTGGAAGCGTTAACGGTTACGTTGCGCAGTGGACTTCCCGCGGCGTTGTTCAGGGTTCCTAACGACACTTCGCCGCTCAGGTGAGCGGCTCCAGTCGCGGTACGGACCAGCAGGTCGCGCCCCGGGGCGGTCGCGGACAGGGCCGTGTTCAGCAGGACGGAGCCGGCGTTACCGTCGTCCCCTTGCTCCGTGTCGATCGCGAGGGAGGATGCCAGCCGCGCGGACGCGGCGGTCAGCTGCACGCTCCCGCTGCCCCCGGCCGAATCGGTAAATACGTCGCCGGAGAACGTGACGATTCCGGCCGACGTCACGGTCAGTGACTCCAAGGCCGCGCCCGCACTGCCAATCGCTCCACCAAAGGTGATGTCGCGGCTGCCTGTGGTAAGGGCGAGTGACTGGTTGCCCAATGTGGTTCCGGCAATCCCCGCCGAGAACGCGACGTCGCCGTCGTTCGCAGTGGGTGAATCGGTATCGATGTTGACGTCGGACTGCAGGACCACCGGCCCGTTGAACTGGATGCTGCCCGCATCGTTGTTCGTCGTGTCGTCGTCGGTGCGAATGGTCGGAGCGTTCAGTTGAATCAGTTCGGCGGTAAACACCGCGGAACCAGTCGATACGGCCGAACCGAGGACAAGGCTCGCATTCAACTGGATCGTGTCGTTGTTATCCTCGCCGTCGAGGGTGAGTGCCGCGCGGAAGCTGCTGTCGATGGACGCTACGTTGATCGTGTCGTCGCCTGTGCCGGCGCGGATGGTAAGCGACTGCGTGGGGTTCGCAAACTCGAGCGTTTCGCCCCCCACGTTGGAATCGATTCGCATCTGGTTGCCGCCCGCATCGGCGATGTCACTCAGCACAATCGTCTCGGCGCCGGCATGGAAGACGAATTCGCGGTGGGGCGCGTCCAGGTTGTCCGACATCGGCTCGAGGCCCGTGTAGTCGACCGTGAGGGCCGCAGCGCCGCCGGCACCGTCGACGTCGAAGGCAATCTGGCCGGCGCTTTCACTGGCGAACGAATGCGTCACCGACTGGAACAGGCCGCTCGACCCGCCGCGCTGCACGATGAGGTCGTCGTTCCCCGCCGCTCCACCGTGAAACGCCAGGCCCGCGGGCGTGAGCGGACTGCCGTTGCCGAAATCGAGGGTCAGCGTGTCGTTCTGGCCGTCTTCACCCTGGACGACGAGCGCCGGATTCGAGGCCACGGGGCGCGCCGCGACAATCGTGGTTCCATTGAGCAGCTGCAGACTGGTCCCCACGCGCCGGAGCGTCCAACTGTCCGCTTGCCCATCGGGATCGGCCACCATCACCGTGCCGCCGTCGACCACGACCGAGACGTCGTTGCCGTTCCCGCCGGCGTAGGTGATGCGAGCCGTTCGGCCGCTGCCCAGGAAATTGGCACTCAACACCGTGCCTTCGGTCAGATCGGTGCCGGCCGGCAGGCCAATCCCGGCGCCGGCCTTGAAGAGGCCGTTCACGGCACCCGCCGATTGATTCAGCACCACCACATACTCGTCGCCGGCCAACGGCACATAGCCGTTGAACGATGACAGGTTCAGCGTCGCGCCGTTCAGGGTGACGGAGCCAGCTGCCGATACAACTGCTTGATCATGATTCGTAATGCCGTTACCCGCGACCGCGCCGCCAATCTCCACCGCGAACGAACTTCCGACGGTGAAAACCAGGCTGCCGAAAGTCTCGACGCCCGGACTTACGCCCGGCGCCAGCTCGCCGCCGCCGGCCACGCGGACCTGTCCCTGGATCGACCCGGTGCCACCCAGACTGGCAGAAGACTGCACGACGACATCATCGCTTGCCGCGCCGTCCGCCAGCGAACCGTTCACTCGCAGCGTGCCGCCCGCAACCGTCGTCACGCCCCCGTAGCTGTGGCCGCCCGTCAGCGTGAGCGTGCCGCCTCCGGACTTAGTCAGTGCCAGCGCTCCGGACGTATTCTGAAGCGTGCCGGCAAAGCTGCTCGACGCCCCGCCGCCTCCGACGTGGAACGTCGCCGAAACACCGGCCGTGGTGTCCACCATGCCGGCGCCGCTGAGCCCATTGACCGTCTCCTGGAAACCCCGGAGATCAAACGTGGCGGTGGCGTCGATGGTCAGGTTCGTGGTGTCCGCCACCTGTTCCGCGGCCGCCAGGCGGAACGTCCCCCCTTGGAATTGCACCGTGCCGCTGCCGGCGTTCACGCCGGGCGCCGTCAGCGCCACGGCACCCGTCGCGGCCAGAAACTGATCCGCACTCCCGGCGGCTGTGTTCGTCGCCAAGTTGGCGGCCGCAAAAGTCAGAGGAGCGTTGCTGGCTCCGATCGGGCCGGCCGCCGTGATCGCCAACGTTCCTGCTCCGCCGATCGTCACATCCGTCCCGGCCTGCGGGCTGGTGATCGACGCGACTTGCAGGGTCAGCGTCTTGGAGGACGGAATCGTCAGGCCTGTTTGAAACGCCAAGGGACCCCCACGGACGGTCAGCCCGAACGTCTCGGCGCTCAAGTTCAATGAGCCATTCAAGTCGATGGCACCCGTCGCCGTGCTCCTTCCAACCGTAACGACGCCCGCAGACGCCAGGTTCGTCAATTCCGTCTCTGTCAGCTGAAACGTCCCGGTCCCCGTCCCCAACCCAACCGTATCCGTGTCATCATCGGGTTGTAACGTGATGTTACCGATTGCGGCCAGCGAACTGACAATCTGAGGATCGTGTGCCGTCACCGATGCGTCCCGGGCCACCAGCGGACCCGTCAACTGGAATGTCTCCGCAGTGGCTAATACGTCCTCGGTGAAGTCGCCCCGCAATAGCAGTTGATCGTTACCGTCCTGACCGCTGACATCCAGTCCCGCGACTCCGTGGCCGGCGCCGGCCAGCTGAATCTGGACCTGGTCGTTCTGATCCCCCGAGCGCACGACAAGCAAGTCAATTGGTGCTCCGGAGGTATCGATGATCAACTGGTTCGCCGTCGCCAGATTGAAGCTCGGATGTCCAACCGCGGCGCCTTGCAACGTCAGCGTATCCAGCACATCGATGCGCACCTGGTTGGCCGCCGGAGTGGTCACCGTGATTTGGTCGGCTATTCCCGCCTCCGCGGTGAACGTCACGATGTCGTTCACGTCGTCATAGTGCACGGTCGCGAGCAGCCGGCGGTCTTCCAGTGATTCCAGCCTTAGCAGCCGGCCCACTTCATGCCGCAGCGCGTCGCGCCGCTGCCGCCGTTTGTGCTGTTTCAGACGTTCCCACCAGGCGGTACGGTGAAGCAAGCGACCGAACATAGAGCGGGGGCCCTGTGATAACAGACCGAGCCCCACTCCGACACGAAACGCCGGAGATGGGCCCGATGAAATAGGACGATCGTGGTCCTCCGCGCGGAGATCGCGTTGTCTGCTAGCGGGCGCGGGAGCAACGGCCAAGACAGCAACCAGGGACCGTGGGCAAGGCCGGGCGCGCTCACGCGGGGTGGCGAGCACGGCGGTTGCACCCGTTCCGCGGGGGCGGCAGGCAGGATGGGCGCCTAACAGACGACTCGATTCCGAGCATGGGAATTCGACATAAGGTGGATGCTATTAACCGCCGCGCTTAATGTCAATTAAATGCATGGGATTTACGACGTTAGCGCCGCTGGGGCGGATCTATGGGGCGTGGCAGAGGGGACACGTCACTTACCCCAGAGGCAGGGGTAAACTGGGCAAAATTCTCCGGTTTTGCCGCCGGCGCCCGGGGGAGGAGCGATACCGGGGGGGAAGCGGCGAGAGTTTGGTCGAGGTCCCATGGAGGCCATGACGAAGAAATCGATGATGAGATGTGTACGGATTACACCTCGTGTATGCGTCAATCCGACTGCCAGCTGGGACGATCGACACCTATGACCACTGCGGGAACAAGCCGAGTCGTCGAGATGCACGGGTCTCCGACATGGTGCCACGCGATGCGGCGGCTCCGGTTCCGGCGTACGGGAAGTGGGCCTTGGTTGGTCGTGGGGCTGCTACTGCTCATGGGAGCAGGCCCTTCGGGGGCCATCGAACAATCCGCCGGAACGCCTGCCACGCATCCGGGCACGAATCCGGCTGTACGGGCACGCGTTCGCACCCGGGTCTGGGGCCAATCGGCCGTGCGCGAGGCGACGGCCGTCCAGGCGTGGCAGGCGTACGGGCAAGCGACGCGAACCTCCGGAGCGCCAGCCCGCCGGGTCCGCGCTTCCGTGCAGGGCGGGGATGCGCCGAGCGCCGACCTTGGGAATCATTTGGGGACCAGCTTGCCCGTGCCGCGATATTCCGACGCGGACAGTACGGTGCCCCCGGTGTTGTTGGACTTAGACGAGGAGCCACGTTCGCTGGCGGAAATCTCGGTTGATTCGGAAACTGGGGAAGTCGGGGAAAGCGAACACGAACCGCAGCCGATCCGCCCGCTGCCCGCAGAATTGATCCGGAGCTATCCGCCGGCGATCCCTGGTGGGGAGGAGATAACCAGCCAACTCGAGGCCTCGGCCGAGAATGCCTTTCTGACGCATCCAGTCGAACCCCCACTGCGGCGGCTGCAACGGAGTGGGGTATTCTGGCCTGGCCTGGACGGTCGACTGGAACGCTCTAAGCCCGTGCGGTTGCCGGCGCGGACGGAGGCGTGGGACGCCGATCTGGGGCCAGATGAAATTGGCAAAGCCACGGTCGTTCCCGTCGGAACCGGCCGTGTGCGAGCGCGGATCACCTCGGCTCAGGAGCCGCCCTTACCACCGCCCGTACTCCCCGGTTTGGTAACGCAGGCTCAGGCGGCAGAAGCGGTTCCGGAGTTCTCAGCAGCGGTGGCGGAAAGGGAACCCGCCAACGTGGTGCCTGCACCACGAGCGGAGCGGTCCCCGCTCCAGGTCGAAGAAGAATTCAAGCCCATCGGACAACTTGGACTCGCGACGCATCCCGTTGCCGGCGATGTACCCGAAAACGTGGCGGCTGCGAGATTTTCCCGGGAGGGGGAGGCTTTTCACGGTGCAGGCTACAGCCGCCCCGGCTGGATGATGCAGTACTGCTGGGAAGCGCCCGCCCTGTGTCATCGCCCGTTGCTGTTTGAGGAAGTCAATCTTGAACGGCATGGCTACGAGACGCCCTGGCTGCAACCGGTCATCTCGGGTGCTCACTTTTTCGTGCGAGTGCCGGTGCTTCCCTACCTGATGGTGTCGCAGGACTATCTCGGCTGCACGTACACGCTGGGCCATTACCGGCCTGGCAGTTGCGCCCCGTATCTGTGGTATTACCCGCAGTTCAGCGCCGCAGGTCTGACGCTGGAAGGCGCGGTCGTCACTGGGTTGATCCTGGCCATACCCTGAGATGGACTAAGCTCTGTCCACATCTTTTCGCTCGGCGTACCGGGACGGGATCCAGGGAACGGCTTCGCGGTTCGTCATGCCGGTTTTCGGGCAGAGTCTAGCCGCACGTCGGGCATCCGACGGAACAGGCTCCGGCTCCACCCCCGCCACCTCCTCCGCCGCCGGCGAACTTGAGTCCCTTGACGCGCTTGAGTAAGCCCTGGGCGATGGCGGAGAACGAAGGGAGGGGAAAGCCGCCCAAGAGAACGTTGGGCGAGCCCACCAGAATCATGCCGGGCGTGCCGACCGGAGGAATCATGGGCTGGTCGGTGCCGATGGTCTTGGTCAGCGCGGCGGCAGCGGCATCGGCGGCGGCCTGAGCAGCCATCATGGCGACACTCAACCCGATCGCCGCCGACATGGCCGCATCATCGTTCGCTTCAGCCTCGGCGAAGTCCGACGCAATCTGAGTCGCCTGCGACACCGTGCCCGCGACGCGAGACACCTTGCCGACGGCGCCGGAAACTTTCCCCGCCGCGCTGGTGACTTTGCCGGCCACTTTACCGACTTTGCTGGCCACTGCGGCGAGCTTGCCTAGCTTGGCCGGGACTTTCAAGCCGGGCATCTTGAAGCAGTGCATCGTGATATCGATATTGGCCCGCGCGGCGCGGGAACCGCCGATGTAGACGTTCGAGGACCCGGTCACGATTTCAAACATCGCCGACAGAGGCGGCACGACGCCGCAGCAGGTGGGATTGAACCCGTAGTCGCCGCACCGCGCTGCCGGCATGCTGTTGATCAGCACGGTAACGCTATTGCCGACACTGACCGGGCCCAACGGAGGCAGCGGGATGGGCGGAATCGGCGGCGGGCCACTCGGCGGGTGCTTGACATGAGCATGGGGAATTCCCAGCGCCATCTTCAACATGGTCGCAGCCGGAAAGGGGCCAATCGCCGCCGCCAGCCCGCTGACCAGCTGGTTCATTTTCTGGTCGGCCGCTCCTCCCACGGCATTCGCAATCGCGGCGCCCGGATCGGCTACCACTCCGGCCACTGACGTGGCGGACGAGAGGGCCGTGGCTGCCGCATTGATGGCCTGTGCGCCTTGATTGGCCTTCTTCATACCGGCCGCAATCGCGTGTTTCACATCGGCCGGCGGCGCGGGTTCATTCGGCTTGGGGGGCGGATCCGGTGTCGTCGCCGCCCTCATGCCTTCTTTGGCCGCCTGGAGGTTCTTCGCAGCGTCGTTGAATCCCGACTTGTCTTTCAGGAAATTGCCGAGCCCCGACATGCCATGTTGCTCCTGTCCTCGTCCGCGCCGCGTGAGATCAACGCCGCCATTCCGTGTCGAACTGGGCGAGTTCTTCAACCATCCCGAGCTGCTCGTACCCGCGGCGGAGGTGGCCGAGTAATGGCTCCAGCTGCTGCTGCAACTCAAACACCTTGCAGAC
>JBFWYF010000198.1:0-9820 GCA_050186685.1 Pirellulaceae bacterium | reverse complement strand
CCTGGCACCGGTCACACTCTACATGAGTCTACTGCGGCGCCGGTTAGCTCAGGATCCTGACGGTCTGCGAGTGCTGGACAAGCTGGAAAGCGGATTCACCTCGCTGGAGGCGACCGTACACGACATGTTGAGCTTTACGTCGGATCGGCCGCCGGTGTGGCGCCGGTTCGGTCTGCGGGACCTGATCAACGAGGTCTGCGAGACGGTTTCCCCGCAGTTGAACGCCCATGCGCTGCATACCTTTCTGGATGTGGCGCCGGAACTGGGGGTGTGGGGAGATCGGGACATGCTGCGGCGAGCGCTCACCAACCTCATTTTGAACGCCGTCGACGCCATGCCGCGTGGCGGAGAACTGTATATCACGGGCACGCGGTGCGTGGATGGGTTCGATGTGGAGGTGGCCGACACCGGCCCCGGAATTCCAGAAGGGGTAGTGGAGCACCTGTTCGAGCCGTTCTTCACCACGAAGTCGGACGGGGCCGGACTGGGCCTCGCCATCGTCGACCGCGTGGCCGAGGCGCACGGCGGCGATGCCCGGGCCGCCAACTGTCCCGAGGGTGGTGCCGCGTTCACGATTCATATTCCCGGGCATCAGCGGAGGGAGGCTGCATGAACGCCGATGCCACGCGCGGTACCGGAGCCGACAGGACGGGATGGATTCTGGTCGTCGACGACCACGCGGCGGCGCGCGAGTCGATGGCTGAAATCCTCTCTTGCGCCGGGCACCGCGTCAGCTGCTGCGCCAGCGCGGCGGAAGCGCTGAACGAAACCCAGCACCACGACTTCGACGTCATCATTACCGATCTGCGAATGCCAGGTATGAATGGACTGGAGTTCGTGCGGATCCTTGAGCAGCGCCGCTGCGACGCCCAGATTGTCATGGTGACAGCCCATGGATCGGTGGCCGCCGCGGTCGATGCAATGCGACATGGCGTGTTCGACTTCGTCGAAAAGCCGTTCACGGTGGATCGCCTGGAAGATCTGGTGGCGCGAGCGCTCCGCCATGGCGAACTGGTCCCGCGCCGCTCGACGGTGCCGGCGTCGATGGGCCATGACGACGCCATGGTGGGTTCGAGCGCCCCGATGCGGCGGCTGCGCCAGACCATTGCCCAGGTGGCTCCGACGAGCGAGACGGTGCTGATTCTGGGTGAAAGCGGTGTAGGCAAGGAACTGGTCGCGCGGGCGATCCACGCGGCCAGTCGGCGCTCGGCCGGCGCGCTGGTCAGCTTGAATTGCCCCGCGTTGTCGCCCCAGTTAATGGAAAGCGAATTGTTCGGGCACGAACGAGGGGCCTTTACCAGCGCCGATGCCCCTCGCGTTGGACGGTTCGAACTCGCCGACCAGGGTACGATCCTGCTGGACGAAGTCACCGAAATCAGTCTGCCACTGCAAGCCAAGCTGCTGCGCGTGCTGCAGACGAAGACCTTCGAACGCGTCGGATCCAGCGAAACGCGATCGGTGGACGTACGCGTGCTGGCCAGCAGCAACCGGGACCTGCGCCGCGAGGTCGCGGCCGGCAACTTCCGCGAAGACCTTTTCTTCCGCCTGGCCGTTGTCCCGCTGCAGGTGCCGCCGCTGCGAGAGCGTCGCGAGGATGTGCCACAGCTCGCCGACCAGTTTCTCCAGCAGGTCGCCCAGCGTCTGGAGCAGCCGCCATGCCGGCTGGACGCCGGAGCCGCCGATCTGCTGATGCACTACCATTGGCCCGGCAACGTGCGGGAGCTCGAGAACCTGATCACGCGCGCTACCGTGCTGCGCACCTCGGCATCGATTACCGCGGACCAGCTCCGCCCGTGGCTGATCGCGCCGGAAGAACCGGAGAGCGAAGGTGACGACCCGGTGATGCCGGTTCCCCGAGTGGGAATGAAACTCGACGAAATGGAACGCCGGCTGATCGAGGCGACTCTCGACCAGTACCAGGGACATCGGGCGCAGACCGCGAAAGCCTTGGGAATCGGCATTCGAACCTTGACGAACAAGCTGCGGGCCTACGGTTACGCCCCTCGGGCGAGGGCCTTCGCACGCGCCTCGTGAGTTCCCATGATCCAAGGACTGCTCCACAACACGACGATTCCGGCACTGAGCGAATCAATCCATTTCGCCCAGGCCCGCCATGAATTGCTGGCGAGCAATGTGGCGAATCTCGATACACCCGGCTACCTCGCGCAGGACTTATCGGTTGAAGATTTTCAGTCCATGCTCGCGGAGGCCATCGAACGGCGGACGGCGTCCGGCTCCGCTTCGCTGTCCGGCGACTCGACCGCCGCGGCCGGCGATCCTTTGGCCGCCGTACGGCAGGCCACGGACACCGTATTGCGACACGACGGCGTCAACGTGGGGATGGAGCAGCAGGTGCTGGAGATCTCGAAAAACCAGTTCCTGCATAACCTGGCCATTACGGTGATGGGGAGCCAGTTTCGGCTGTTGCAGACCATGATCAGCGAGCATTTGTAAGCGGCACGGCCGCCATGCAAGCGGCAAAAGGAGACATGGATGATCAGTGCCATGGACATCAGTACGAGCGCGCTCGTAGCCCAGCGAACTCGTTTGAACGCCATCGCGAGCAACTTGGCGAACATGTCGACCACGCGCGACGAAGACGGGCAGCTCAAGCCGTACCAGGCGCGGTTCGTCGTCTTCGAGACCGACCAGGAACTGACCAATCGGCAGGGAGCCGCGGGAGTGAAAGTCGCCTCCGTCGAAACGGAGCAGGTTGAACCCCTCTACAAGTACCAGCCGAATCATCCCCACGCGATCCAGGATGGCAAATGGAAAGGATACGTGGCATATCCCAACATCGACATGACGCGCGAGTTCGTCGATGCGCTGGAAGCGACGCGGTCCTACGAAGCAAACATCGGAATCATGGAAATCACCAAAAGCATGAGCCAGCAGACGCTACGAATCGTCGGGTGAGCGGGCCGACCGGCTCGTACCCGGTTTCGAGTGAGCGGTGTGGTGATCTCAGGAGGCGATCGACAACATGATGACCCCGATCCAGGGACCGTTTTCGCTGCCGGCGATGCCGCCCTCCCTCGAAGCGGCGAAAATGGCGTCGTCGCCGCAGGCCTCGTTCAAGGACATGATGCTGGAGGCAATCGATCAGGTGAACGCCATGCAGCAGGACGCCGACCGCACTGTCGAACAGCTGCTGACCGGTGGCGACGTGAACCCCGCCGAGGTGCTTACGGCGGTCCAAAAAGCCGATTTGTCCTTCCGGATGATGTTGCAGGTGCGGAACAAATTGCTGCAGGCCTTTCAGGAGATCAAGGAAATTCGCATTTAGGTGAGGCCGGACCGCCGCGCGCGGGACCCTCCCACCCGAACCAAGTGCCGGACCTCCTAATCTGTTCGCCTCGTTAACAGCGGAGTTCATGGATGGACTTCATCAACAAGGCCGTCGCCCAGCTGACGGAACTCTTCCGGTCAATGACGCCCGCGGCGCGCATCACGACCGGGATGCTGTTCGGCGTAATCGTCGTCAGTCTGATCTTCCTGTTCCGCTACCAGGCAGATCATGCCGACGAGTATTTGTTCGGCGCCGAGGTGCTGACCCGCAATGAAGTTGCGGCACTGGAGGCCGCGTTCGCGAAAGCCGGCCTGAACATCTGGGACGCTAATGGCAATCGCGTACGCGTGCCTCGATCCCAGAAGCACACGTACCTGGCAGCGGCGGCCGACGATAACGCCATTCCCCAGAGCCTGACCAATCCCTGGGAAACGATGCTCCAGCAAGGCAGCCCACTCGACACGCGGGACGTCCGGGAACGGCGCGCCCAGGTAGCTCGCACCAAGTTGCTCGACCAGGTACTGCGGAGCATGAACGATATCGAAGAGGCCTACGTCACGATCGAGGAAACGAGCCCCGAGGGCTTTCCGCCACGGACCCGCAAACGGGCCATGGCCGCGGTGAAGGGCGCCGGCAGCCGGCAGCTGGAACAAGACCGGATCCGACAGATCCGGCTGACCGTGGCCTCGGGCGCCGGAGTCGCTCCCGAGGACGTGACGGTCAGCGACCTGAACGGCGGCGTCTACCCCGGCGCCAGCAAAGACGGTGAGCCGATCGACTCGCACCATCACTATGCCGCGGTCCAACGGCAATTCGAGAGCGACTACCGCCGCAAGATCTACGAGACCTTGTCGACGATGGTCCCCGGCGTGTCCGTCGCCGTCAGCGTCGAACTGGACAAGGACCAGGAGTCCCACGTCAACATCGTCAAGTACGACGACCAGCCCACGGTCGTGCAAACGAACACGCGAGATCGTGAGTCGACTTCCAAGAGCGGAGACCTGGGTGGGCGCGTCGGTGCCGATCCCAATGGCGTGAACAGCAATCGGCCGGCCTCCGTCAGTACGGCGCAGAACTCGAACGAATCGACCGAAAAGGACACGCAGGCCAACAGCCGCAATGTCGTGGGTGCGACCCAGACAACGACCAAGAAGGCCGGCCTGGTTCCCGTGTGGATCACCGCGTCGATCGGTGTCCCGACCAGTCATTTTCGCAAGGTATGGCTGGCCCGGAATCCAGCCATCGACGGCCAGCCTCCAAAGGAGCCTACCCCCGACGAGCTTAAGCAGATTGAAACGGAGCTGGTCAAGAACATCGAGGATGTGGTAGCGCCTTTGTTGCCGCGTCCTCCCCAAGGCAACGACATGTACAAGCCGGTCAAGGTCGTGACCTATACCGAGACCCCGACAGAGCTGCCCGCCGAACCTTCTCTGGCGTCGGAGGTGGGCTACTGGTTCGCAAACAACTGGCAGACGCTCGGGCTGTTCACGTTGGCGGCGTTTGGCGTAGTGTTCCTCCGCGGCATGATCCGGTCGTCCCAAGCCGCAGCGCAGGCCCATCGCGAAGCAAACGGGGATGCGCCCGCGAACCTGAGCATCGCATCGGATTCAGGCGACGAAGACGAGGAGGATCACTCTCCCGAGTCGGTTGCCAATTCCCTGAAACGCCGCTTCCAGAACTCCGGCCGCAGCCTGAAGGACGAGTTGACCGACCTGGTGCGCGAAGATCCCGACGCAGCCGCCAACATTTTAAAGCTCTGGATCAGTGACGCAGCCTGACGTCGTATTCCGGGAGAGAACCGTTGCTTGCCGTATTGCTGGAATGCCTGGCCGTTTTGAGGAGCCGTGATCGATGATTACCGTTTCCGGTCGCATGCCGCATACCGACGCCCTGCGCAAGGCCGCGATTGTGATTGCGACGCTCGACGTACCTGCTGCAGACGCCTTGCTGGCCCGCATGACCCCCGAGCAGGCAGCACAGATCCGCGCGGCGCTGATGGAACTGGACGACGTCGTCACGGAGGAGCGGGATACGGTTCTGCGGGAGTTCCTGCAGCGGGATGCCGTCGGCTGGCAGACGGCCGAGGCGGGGGTCGAACTCGATGCCCAACTGGCTCGCCGTATCGGCGTTGTCGACGGGCCGGCCGAGCCGCGGGCGGATGCGCCAGCGGTTCCTGCCGGGCAGGCCCAGTGGTTTGAGGCGATCCTGAGCGTTCCCGTCGACGCCCTGGCACGGCACCTCGAACGGCAGCATCCCCAGGTCGCCGCGCTGGTCGTCGCCCACTTCCCACCCGGGCGTGCCGCGGCCGTCATCGATCGCTTTCCGGCGCGACTGCAGACGGATGTCTTGCGACGAGTCGCCGAACTGGACACGATCGACCCCGAAGTCGTGCACGACGTCGCCCTGGAACTCGAACAAATGCTGGGCAACGAAATCCGCCAGGCGCGCCAACGGTCGGCGGGACTGTCCACCGTAGCCGCGATCGTCCGCGCCGCCGGCCCTCAGCGGCGTGGATTGCTTGGAAGCCTCGAGCAGCACGATCAGGCGCTGGCTCATGAACTCGAACAGCATGGCCCCCCGGTCAAGCGGCACCGTTCGGAAAAGCCGTCGCCCAGTCCCGTCTCGTCGCGCCAATCGCCGCGGACAGCTGCCCGAGCAACCGGTGTCGACACGCCCTCTTTATCCGACGTGCTCAGTTCGCCGGGTGGTCTGGAGACCCGTGCCTTGCCGCTTCGCAGCGAGTCGCCACGGGGGGCGCCAAATGATCGAGCGTCGGACGAGCCGTCGGCCATCGAACCGCACGACCTTGCCGCACCCGATTCCCCGTCCGGCACGCCGGGCGACTTGCCGGAATTCAACGAATTGATGCAGTTGAGTGATGAGGCGTGGGCGCTTCTGTTCCGCGAGTTGGAGCCGCAAGTCGTCCTGCTGGCGCTGGCAGGTGCCGACGAGAAGTGGATGAAGCGGATCTCGCGCAGACTGTCGGCTCGCGACGCGCGCGAGCTGCAGCGTCGACTCGACAGCATGGGCCCCACGCAACTACACGATATTGATCGTGCCCAGCGACGTATGGTCCAGCGGGCCGTCGAGCTGGCCGAACGAGGGCAGATCGCCTGGCCGCGATCCCATGACCGTAAGACCTTTGCCGCCGCGGCATAACCACGTACGGAGCCGCTCAGGCGACCAACCAGAAGGGCCCCCCCAGCGATGGCCGGTGTGATCAAATCAGGACAGCTGGCAGACGGCATCACGTCGGCGCAAGTTGCGGCCTTCAACTTCGAGGATATGGCGCGCAAGGCCGACACCTACGTGGAAACGGTGCGCGGCCAGGCTGCCAAAATCCTCACCCAGGCGAAGGAACAAGCAGCGGCACTGGAACGCCAGGCGATGGAGCGAGGTCGAGAGGCCGCGGTGCGCGAGGCCGAACGCACGATGCACGCGCAACTCGACCAGCGACTCGCGACGGTCCTCCCGGCGCTGAACGAAGCGACCTTGTCCTTGAAGCAGGCCCGCGAGTCGTGGCTGAAACACTGGGAAGGCAATACGATCCAACTGGCCCTCGCCATTGCCGAACGAGTCATCCGTCGCGAGGTGACTCAGCAGCCGGACATTACGCTGGACTGGCTGCGCGAATCGCTGGAACTCGTGAATGCCGAAGGGCGCGTCCAGATCCGGCTGAATCCGCGCGACGCGGAACTGCTCGGCGAACGCGCGTCCCGCCTCGCCGCGGGATTGGCGCGGCTCGAGTCCTGCGCCATCGTCGCCGATCCCGCCATCGAAGCGGGCGGATGCCGCGTTGAAACCGAGTTTGGCAGCGTCGATCAGCAGATACACGTGCAACTAGAGCGGATTCGAGAAGAACTGGGCTGATGGCGTAGGGACGCGGTAACCATGCAATCGTTTTACGAACAACTGGACCAGACGCTGACCGCCGGCATCACCGGAAGTGTCATGCGGACCGAAGGGATGATGGCGGCCGTGGCGGGACTGCCCGTGCCGGTGGGGGCCGTCGTCGAGATTGAGCGGCAAGGCAGCGATCCGATTGCCGGTGAAGTGATAGGATTCCGCGACGACCTGACACTGGTCTATCCCTTTAATCTGCTGACAGGCGTACGGCGCGGCAACCGCGTGCGGCTGAGGCGGACGGCGCGGTTCATTCGCGTCGCAGATACCCTGCTGGGACGCGTGATCGACGCACACGGACACGTCACCGACCGGCTGCCGACTCCCGTCGTCGTCGACCGCGTGCCGCTCGATCGCCGACCGCCACCGGCCCTCGATCGGCCGCCGATCGACAAGCCCTTGTCGACGGGCATCCGCGCGATCGATGGGCTGCTGACCTGTGGCCGAGGCCAGCGGATGGGCATCTTTGCCGGATCCGGCGTAGGCAAGAGCGTGACGCTCGGCATGATGGCCCGCTATACGTCGGCCGACGTGATCGTGGTCGGTTTGATCGGCGAGCGCGGCCGCGAAGTGAATGAGTTCCTGGAACGCGACCTCGGGCCCGAGGGATTGGCTCGGAGCGTGGTGGTCGTGGCGACCAGCGACGAGCCGGCACTCATGCGAGTGCAGGCGGCGATGACGGCCACGGCGGTCGCGGAACACTTCCGCGATCAAGGGCGCGACGTACTCCTCCTGATGGACTCGGTGACGCGTTTCGCGATGGCACAACGCGAGATCGGCCTGGCGGCGGGCGAGCCTCCGACGACCCGCGGCTATCCCCCCTCGGTGTTTTCGTTGCTGCCCCGGCTCGTCGAACGCGCGGGACGGGCGGCCCAGGGCAGCATAACGGCTTTCTATTCCGTGCTGGTCGAGGGCGACGATACGAACGAACCCGTTAGCGACTGCGTGCGCGGACTGCTGGACGGGCATACTGTGCTCTCGCGCAAGATCGCCAGCCGGGGACATTACCCGGCCATTGACGTGCTCGAGAGTATCAGTCGCGTCATGCCAGCCATTGTGTCCGAGGAACATCTGCGATCCTCGCTGCGAGTGAAAGAGTGGCTGGCAGCATACCGGGATCACGAAGACTTGATATCCATCGGAGCCTACCGGGCCGGGGCCAATACGACCGTCGACACGGCCGTCGCCATCCGGGACGACCTGAATCGGTTCTTGCAGCAGCGTGTCCAGGACCGGACGACCGTGTTGGAGTCGGCCGCCGAACTCACGAAGCTGGTCGCGAAGGGGAACACCGCCCGCAAGCCGGCCGCGGCGTCTGCCCAGACGACGGCGGCCCGAAACACAGGACGCGGGTAAACCATGGTTCGTCAATTGTTCCGCTTCCAGATCCTGTTGCGACTGCGTGAATCGGAACGCCAGCAGCGGCGTTCAGAACTCGCTCAGGCGCTGGAAGCGGAGCGGCTGCTGCGCGCGCAGTTGGAGGTGGCCGGCGCCGAGCTGATCGCCGCCCGCCGCCATGCTCGCGACGCGGCCGGCCCTGGCCCCGTCAATGTGGATGAACTCCTGGAATACCAGCGTTACGTCCTGCGGCTGCAAGCCCAACGCACGGGAATCGAACAGCGATGCGAACAAGTGCAGCAGGAAATTGAGCGGCGGCGGCTTGTACTTGTCGAAGCGGATAAGCAGGTCCGCATGCTGGAGAAATTGCGAGACAGGCAGGAACTGGCCGAACGGCTTGATGAATTGCGGCTGGAGCAGAAGGTGCTCGATGAAATCGGCACACGCGCCGCAGCGGATCCGCGGAGGAGGCACGGCGGATGAAACTGATCAGGACATTGACGGCCGTGCTGGCCGGCGGATTCGTTCTGCTCTGCACGGCCACGGTCACGGCCCAACTCGTCGGAGTCGGATTGCTCTGGTCCCGAGGCATGCTGACGCCCGAAAAGGTCGTGCGGTATGCCGGAGTCGTGTACGGACTTGAGCCATTGCAGCTGGCGCCGCGCTCACCCGAAGCGGACCGTGCCTCGCAGACGCTCGGGCGATCCGACATCCTCGCTATTCGCGTGAAAGACTCGAAGACCATCCAGGATCGGCAGCTGGCGATTCAGAAAGGAACCGACGACATCCGCGCCGTCGTCATGGGACTGAAATTCAAACGGGAAAGGCAGGACAGCGCGAGGAAATCGTTCGAAGCCTACCTGCAGCAACTGGAGGCCGAGAACAAGACCGCTGCCTTACGCGAGATCTACGCCACGCTCGAATTGCTGCCACCGAAACTGGCCAAGGACATTCTCATCAACATGCTGAAGGAGTCCCCGGACGATCCGCAGGTGATGGACGATGTCGTGGCGGTCCTCCGCATGATGCGCGGCGACAAGTTGACGAAGACGATCGCCGAATTCCGGCTCGAAGAAGAACAGACGTTGCTGCACGAAATCCTGGTGGAAATCGGCGAGATGCGCGAGGCCCGGCCGAGATTGAGCGGAGGCAGCCCATGAAGGCGATCCGTTTTCTGGTGGGAGCCTGGCTGTACTTCTGCGTCGCCAGCGCGCTGGCGCAACTAGGATTGCTGGCAGCGCTGTGGCAGCGCCATCTGCTGACTCCCGCCACCCTGCAAAACCTGTTGAC
>JBFWYF010000197.1:0-9869 GCA_050186685.1 Pirellulaceae bacterium | reverse complement strand
AGCGCTGCATGTTGCTCGGTTCCGTGGGTAGCGCCTACATCGGCCTGCTGTCGAGCCTGCTGGGCATCGGAGGCGGGATCATTCATGTACCATTCCTGATCCGGGCCCTGCGCATGCCGACGCACACGGCGACGGCCACCTCGCACTTTGTACTGACCTTTATCGCTTTGACCGCTACGATCACCCACGTAGCCCTCGGCGAATTCGAACGCGGGATTGCCGAGACGATGTATCTCGCCGTGGGCGTCATGATGGGTGCGCCGCTGGGGGCGGCCCTGTCGACCCGCCTGCATGGATCCCTGATCTTGCGTCTATTGGCCGTGGCGCTCTGCCTCGTTGGTGTACGGCTGCTCTGGGCCATGGAATGGATCTAGCAGGCCGCCGCGCTACCCGGTTGGATTCGTTGAGCCCAGATCGCAACTCAACGCGACGCATCATTTGCGAAACATTAGCCCGTGCGCCCGTGGCTCGAAGCCACCTGCGCGAGGAAGACGAGCCGCCCGCAGTGACCGCCCGCAGTGACCGCCCGCAGTGACCGCCCGCAGTGACCGCCCGCAGTGACGCGGCGGGTCTAATGGAATCCCACGAAGCTACGGCGAACCGAAGCGGAACGCGTGGAGTACGCCCGCACGATCCGTGAGTTCGATGGATTGAACGGCGAGCCCCTGACAGCCCTTCGCAGGCAGGATGCGGAGGTGGATGAGCCGCCCCTGGACGGGCAGTTCAGCTCGGACCGTCTGCCATGTAGAAGCGGTCGGCCAATCAAAGGCCTGCGTGTTCTCCGCGACGAAGTCCTTTTCGGAAGCCGTACGCCACGCGAAGGTGGCTGGCCCACCCTGCTTGGCACGGATGTGTAGGGTGACCGAAACCGGCCCTGCGATGTCGAGACCGCTGTGCGTCAGGAATGGCCGAGCGATTCGATTCCCCTCATCCTCAGGCACGATCCTCAGCGCGCCCTCTTGGACTACCAGCTTGCCGTTGCGGGCGATCCAACCTTGTACGCCGCCGGTCGCGCGGTTGCCTCGTGACTTGGGCATCTGTTCGGCCGTCTGGGAGACGTGCGCAGCATAAAAGCTATCGTCTTGGCTGTTTCGTGGCTCGGGCGGGCCCGGAGGCTGGAGCGTTGCGCTCCACTTCTGGAGCTTTTCTTCCAGTCGCGCCGCGATGTCAGGATGTTGCGCGAGTCGGTTGTTCGCCGCGAGTTCTCCCTGGGGGTGCGTCACGTCGAACAGAAACCTCTCGTGCATGCCGAGTTGGATGAGCTTCCACGGATACTCCAGGACGGCCGCCTGACTTCGCCACCGCCAGTAGAGTGCGTCATGGGGCGGGGACCGGGTTTCTCCGGTAAGGAACGGGAGCAAGTTGACCCCATCCAGCGATTCGTCGGCTGGCAGTCCAGCCAGAGCCTGCGCGGTCGCGGCCACATCGAGATTGATCACGGGCTGCTGGAATACTGTCCCCGCCGGAATGTGGCTCGGCCAAGCCGCGACGAACGGGACTCGAATGCCACCGTCCGTAAGCATACCCTTTTCACCCACCAGTGGAGCGTTGAGCGATCCGTCCCATGCACCCGGCTTCACGGGTGCGCCATTATCACCGATGAAAAAGATCAGCGTGTCCTCCTCTTGTCCGATCGCTCGCAGCTTTGCACGCAACCGGCCCAGCCCTTCGTCCATCGCGGCTATCATCGCCAGCGCCTGGCGACGCTCGATCGGCAAATGCCGCGGTGTCTGCGAGAACCACGGTTCGGGCGACTCCAGCGGCACGTGCGGCGCAAACCAGGCCAGGTAGAGAAACCACGGTTGTTCCGGCTGGCCGGCGCGGCGATCGAGAAACGACAGAGCCGCTTCAGTCTGGACCTCGACTCGGAAACGATTGTCCGTGACTCCATGCGGTGCATCGGCAAACGGTCGACCCTGCAAGTCGTGGGACGCGTAGAACTGCCGCAGCTCACCCCGGAAGTATTCGTCGAATCCTTGCCGATGCGGCATGTGCTCCCGCAGGACCCGATTCGCCTTCGGCTGCCCCTTCGCTGTGCCCATGTCGAGGTGCCCTTTGCCGACCCACCCGCTGATATAGCCTGCGGGCTTCAGCCGTTCGGCGATGGTGATCTCGGTCAGCGGCAGCGGCCCTTTGTTGTTGTCCTCGACACCGAACCGCTGTTGATACCGCCCCGTAATCACGCCCGCTCGCGACGGCACACATTGGGGAGCCGAGACATATCCGCGAGTGAACCGGACCCCGTCATGCACCAGCTGATCGAGATGCGGCGTGCGGATATGCGGGTCGACACCCTGCATTCCCATATCGGCCCAGCCGTGGTCGTCCGAGTAAATCAACAGCACATTCGGCCGGCGGTGCGGCACGTCCGCAGCATGCAGCGAGGCCAACACCATTAACAACAGCGCGGCGCTCCAAAGCGGCCGGACCGGCGATAACCGTTCTTGATGTGTCATGCTGGCTCCGATGGCAGCGGCACCGGTCGATTCGCGTGTCATGGCAGTTTCGCTCGCTCTTTCCCTATCGCTTCGCCACAGAAGAGCGATTTCCGGTTGATGGATGTGCAGAAGCGCGGGGCGTCTGGGCTCCTCCAGCCTTCTCTTCACGCCCCGACGATTCTTAAGAAATGATTAACGATTTGCAACGGCCCCGTCGACGCGTAGCCCGCTGCCCTGTGGATCGGAATTGCGTCGAAGCCAAGGTCGTCATCCGATCGCTCAGCGGCCGCAACGGCCGGTGTCTGCGCAGGCCTGCGCCGGTGCAGACTCCATGCCGCGAAAATACGGTCGTGTCGCGTCCGGAATCTTACGGGGACACAAACCATCACGTCACCGATGACGGTGCATTCGTGCGTCGAGCCACTCGACGGATCTCTCGCGAAATATTCCGGAAGACTCGCACCACCCCCAAGGCGGCGCATGCTTTGCGGCCAATCGCGGACGTCGGAATCCATCTCGGCCTCCGGTCCTCACCTCTTTCCGCTTCACTTCCGAACCCCAGGAAAAGAATCATGGCACTTGTGAAGAATCTTTTGATCGCGGTCGCCGTCGTCGCCTGGTCGAGTACCTGGCAACTAGCTCACGCCCAGACGCCGCGAAAACAGCCGGCGCAAGCACAAAAAGCCAAGGCGGCAGGAGAGTCCACCCATCGATCCCAAGCGACATTGAGCCTGCCCAGCAGCGAGGTGATTCGTGTCCAGGCCAGCCTGCCTGACGAGGTCCACGTCGCCGATTCCTTCGAATATCAAATTCATGTGGCCAACGTTTCCGATGACGTCCTGCTGAGCCAAGTGAAGATCAGCCAAGAGCTTTCCCCCGGCGTGCGGATCGAATCCGCAAAAATCGTCTCTTCCCAGTCCCCGCAGGAGGGTCCGCAGCAGAAGCCGTCCTCGGCGCAGCCTAAAGCGCAGTCCAGCGGGGGAAAGCAGAACGATCAAGGAAAGCAGAACGATCAAGGACAGCAGAAAGCCGAGTGGACTATCGACCGGATCGGTCCGGGGGAAACGAAGACCATCGTGGTCACGGCGGCTGGAGATCAAGAGGGAGCCGCGAACTTTTGCTTGACCGTTTCCTCTTACACTCCCTCGTTATGCATATCGACAACATTCGTAAAGCCCGAGCTTGAGATTGTCAAGCAAGCACCGGAACGAGCCGGCCTTTGCGACGAAATTGAGTTCGCCTATTTCGTGAAGAACACAGGAACCGGCAACATCGACCAGTTCGAGATCCACGACTCACTGGCCGATGGCTTGCGAACGGTCAGCGGCGAAAAGCAGCTTCGCTTTGAGGTCGAAGGTGGGCTTCGTCCCGGAGAGACGCGAAAGTTCGTGGCCCACCTGCGAGCCGAGAAGCCGGGGGAATTCGCGAGTCGCGCCGTCGCCGTCCTGGCCGATGGGAAACAGACCCGCTCCACGCGTCCCGCGACGCAAGTCCAAGCGGCCCAGCTGTCCGTTGCCATAGACGGACCAAGTAGTCAGTACATCGGCCGGCTCATGAACTACACCATCCGCGTAACCAACAACGGCGACATCGCTTCGCCCGACACTCAGCTCACCTTGTATTATCCTTCAGCCATTAGACTGGCCCGCGTCCGAGCACCGCACGAGTCCGACAAGACCGTCAGCTCGCCCTCCGGTGCCGGCCAGTCCGCCCCTACGCCCGCCACAGACCAATCGGGGCAGGATCAGCAGCCGCCAGAGCAGCAGGCATCGTCCCAAGTATCCAGCAAACAGCAAATGGCTTCCGAATCTCTCGAACTGGGCCGACTCGATCCCGGCCAGACCCTGGCGATTGACTTCGCGACCGTTGCAGACCGCGCCGGCACAGTCGCCTATCGGGCCGTCGTCGGATACGTGTGCGCTGAGGGCGAAGGGAAGGAGCGCGCGGTGACCACCCAGGCCCTCACGCGAACCGATCTGATTGCCCTGCCCGCTCTCGCGATCGGCGTGACCGACGACAAAGATCCTGTCGCAGTCGGAGACGAGCTGGTCTATACGATCGGCGTCCAGAACGAGGGGGAAGCCGCAGACCAGCAGATTCGTGTCACCGCAGAGCTCGCCGAAGGACTGAAGCTGGTCGAAGCTTCGGGTGAGACAGAGGGGGAGCAGAAAGGCCAGACAATTACGTTCAAGCCGGTAACGGAACTCGCACCCGGTGACCAGGTCCAGTGGAAAATACGTACCAAAGTGACGAAACAAAGCGAGGCTCAGCTCACCGCCAAGGTCACGAGCAAAAATCGCCAGCGCGAAGCAACGGCTGAGGAACCGACTCGGCTCTTTAACGCCCAGGATTCCTCGCAGCAGAAGCAATCCTCCACGTCGCAACCCCCAGCGGATAAGAAGTCCCAGCAGTAACTGGCCCAAATTTCCGTCCCACATCGGCCTTAAGACTCGAACCCCGAAGGAGCCCATTATGCGTTTCATCTCCGGCGGCATCGTCGGCCTTGCACTCTTCTGCCTGGGGTGTCAGGGAAATAGCAGCGACGATCAAAAGGACCACAACCCGGTACAACAGCCGGTCGGCGATCCGACACCCAGCCTGGAACAGGCACCCAGCGCCGATCAAACACCCCACACGGATCCGGCATCAAGTACCAATCCGGCATCAAGTACCAATCCGGCATCCAGTACCAATCCGGCATCGGGCTCGAATCCGGCACCTGGCTCGAATCAAGTACCCAGCGTCAACCAGACACCCGATGTGACGGAAGAACCGGCATCAAACTTGCCGAAGAAAGGCTGACGAGCGGTCGGACCACCGGTGAGGCGCCGGGGGTCGGGCGAAGATGCCGCGATCGCAGAGAGCCAGCTGTTACAGGACCCCGGAACCGCTCGCCCTGGGGCGGCATCCGGGGTACGTTGAGCGGAGCACTCACGTGGGCGAGTTTTTCGGTACGATCAAGGCCGCAGTCCAAGACTTCATCGATGACGAGTGTCTATCGAGCGGCGCGTCGCTGGCATATTACACGATCTTCGCCTTACCGCCGTTGCTGGTACTCGTGTTCTTCATCGCGGGCCTGTTCGGAGTCTCGAACCAGAAAGTGCAAGAGGTCGTAAGTCGGCAAGTGGGTATTCCCATTCCGGAACAGCCAAAGTCGAATGGCGCCAATGCCGAATTGGCGCGAGACGAGCAGGATAATGCGGAAAGCGGGATGGCGGACGCGGATGATCAGCAGACAACCGCAGGGGGAGGGGCCGCTGCGGTCGCCCAGCGGACTCAGAGCGGAATCCAGCCGATGAAAGCCCTCGGGCCTGTTTCCAAGGTCATTGGGGTACTGATCCTGATCTTCTCCGCCACGGGCTTGTTTGCCCAATTGCAGACCGCATTGAACAAAGCCTGGGAAGTCGAACCGGACCCGACGCGAGGGTGGACCAGCTTCCTGATGAAGCGGGTTCTGTCGTTGGGCATGGTCATCGTCATTGCGTTCCTGCTGCTTGTATCGCTCGTGCTGACAACCCTGGTGGACGAAATCGTCTCCTGGACGGTAGGTCAATCCGCGGGACCGATGGGCACCTCCATCGGCATGGTGCTCAACAATGGCATCGCGCTCGTCATGGCCACCTTGTTATTCGCAGCAATGTACAAGCTGCTTCCCGACGCCAACATGCGCTGGAGGGATTTGTGGGCCGGCTCGGTGATCACCGCGATCCTGTTCGTGATTGGCAAGGAACTGATCGGCTGGTATCTGCGGCAGTCCGATATTGGTTCCGCATGGGGCGGCGCTGCGGCCTCGATGGTCGCGTTCCTGGTGTGGGTCTACTACAGCTCGCTCATTGTGCTCCTCGGCGCAGAACTGACCCAAGTCTGGGCCAAGAACTATGGCCATGGCATTCAGCCAGAGGAGGGGGCCGTTCGCGTCGTCCATGAAAAGAGGCACATCCGCGGCGCTCCGGCTTCGTGACTCGGTCCAACCTAACCGTGTGCGCCGAATCAGGATCGCGTCTGTCTCCGTTCCGCGTTGCCATGACCAGTCTTACTTGCGACTCCTCCAGTCCTGTCGAGTCACAGGCATTTTCGGTTCGCTGGCTTAAGCAACTGACGTAGCCGTTCGGATCCGTGATCGCGAACTCGGCTCACCCCTAGGGCATCTGCCACTGCAGGGGCTGTGCGACGTCGGTGACTCCTGAAACGGGCACGAGGAGCCGGGTCGTCATACTCAAAATTCAAAATACGGCCGCCGCCATTCACCCGGCATCTTCCACGTGGACAGGAAGATGCGGCATCAGGCCACTCGACGTGGGTTTCACGAAATTCGCAGTAAAGAACCACCAGGAACCGTGCACGGATTCAGGGACGAATCCGACGCTTTCGGCCAAACGCCTTACTGTCGCGTTCGACTGATAATGGGGATCACCGAATATCTCGGTGACGGACAGCACACCTCCAGGCTTCAACGCCTTAAAGCTCTGCTGGAGCGCAGCACGACGATCCGGGATTTCACCGAGGGTCGTGACGAGACAGACCAGATCGAAGCTGTCAGCCTCGAAGTGCGACTTCGTGCCATCGCCCAGTATGGCAATCAAGTTCGCCGCGCCAGCCTCCGCCGCTCGCTTCCGGAGCCGTTCCACCATCCCAGGCTGAATATCGATGCCGACAGCTTCCCCGCCAGGCAGCACTCGCTTCGCTGCGGGAATCAGCAGCCGCCCTGGGCCTGGACCAATCTCGAGAATCCGTTGGCCAGGCCGCAGGTGCATGCAGTCCAATGTCGTCTCCGTGCCGCTCATCCGCTGATAGAATCGCGACTCCAAAGCCCACGCCAAGAGCGAAGGACAGGGCAGCTGCCAATATCGACTTGCCGTGCGCCACCCGAACGCGAGGCACACGGTCAGGACAAATGCAGCCGTCACAATCCAGAATGTCAGCATGGGCTGTACGGGTTTCGCTTATCCTCGCCTCCGATGTGAAGCCACTGACGTTCGCGGCGGACACACCGGGGAAGATCTCGACCTTGAGCTTACGGTCCCCCAGAACTTGAGCGAGCAGCACGCCTTGGACGCCTCGCATCGTCGAAGGCAGTTCGATCGGTTCGCCGTTGCTGGACAGCGGAGCGAATGGCAACTCGTACTTCACGACGTCATAGCTCGTGGATACCTGGGCCGGATCGGGACGATTCTCCACCACGGTGAATTGGCGCGGGCGTCCCGCATGTTCGCTTCCGGACATCATCTCGCGCGATCGCAGCCGACCGGGTCCGAAAACATGCTGAGTAATACGAGTGCAGGGACTGCTGCGACATTAGTCAACCCCACCGTCGCGAGCTTGCTCGTGGCTTTTTTATTGGATCATAAGCTCTTATTTGTTATTGGTTTACGTACCCCAACGGAACACGTCCCCATCTCCTTGGCACGGAGCATGCCTTCCCGCTTCTATGCCGCAGTGGGGCGCAAGTCCACAGCATTCTGCTGGCCGCTGCGATGAATCCCGGTTTTACTTCGAAAGGCGGTGTTGCATGATTTTGCGTAGCAGTCCGCGCGGGCTGTGCCTGTTTCTTGTTGCTCTCGGTCTATTCGTCTCTGCTCTTCCCTTATCGGCGCCCGCGCAAGAAACGGCGGCCCCCGCCGACGCGAGTGTGCCGGCCGCCGAGCCAGCCGCGGAGGCGCCGCCAGCCACAACACCGCCACCGTCCGCAGGACCAAGCAACGCCGAGCTCAAGGTCATGGCGGACACGCTGTGGGTCATGGTGACGGGCATGCTCGTGTTCTTCATGAATCTTGGATTCGGCTGCGTCGAATCCGGTTTCTGTCGAGCCAAGAATTGCGTCAATATTCTGTCAAAGAACTTCATCGTCTTCGCCGTGACCGCCATCTTCTTCTGGCTGCTGGGTTGGGGCATCATGTTCGGCGACGGCAACGGATTTGTCGGGACGCAAGGTCTGCTCATGGTGAATGGAGGAGCGGAAGGTCCGTACGGCTCGATCGGCTGGACCAGCGTCCCGTTGTGGGCCAAGTTCTTCTTCCAACTGGTGTTCGCCGGTACGGCAGCCACGATCGTCTCCGGCGCTGTGGCCGAGCGCATCAAGTATCACTCTTTCATCGTCTTCAGCGCCATCATGGCCATTTTCATCTATCCCGTTGTCGGGCATTGGATCTGGGGCGGCGGCTGGTTGGCGACTCGCGGGTTCGTCGACTTCGCCGGCTCGACCCAGGTACATTCAATTGGGGGATGGGCCGCGCTGGTAGGCGCCGCCATGCTGGGACCACGCCTCGGCAAATACACTTCGGATGGCAGACCGCAGGCAATTCCGGGTCATAACATGACCGCCGCTACGATCGGCTGCTTCGTCCTGTGGTTCGGCTGGTTCGGATTCAATCCCGGCAGCACCATGGCGGTCGATCCAGCTGCGATTGCTGAAATCGCCGTGACAACCAACGCGGCCGCGGCCGCCGCCACTTTGTCGGCGACGGTCGTTGCCTGGCTGATGCTGGGTAAACCGGACCTCGGCATGACCCTCAATGGATGCCTGGCCGGACTTGTCGCCATCACCGCTCCCTGCGCGTTTGTCACGATGGAAATCGCCGTATTGATCGGTCTCATCGCCGGCGTACTCGTCGTGTTCGCTGTCCTGTTTTTCGATCGTATCCGCATTGATGATCCCGTGGGTGCGACATCGGTGCACCTGGTCAATGGTGTCTTTGGAACTTTGTGCGTCGGGATTTTCGGCCATCCCGACCGGATCGCCCGCAGTGGCAACACCGCCCAGAAGGCCGGCCTGTTCTACACAGGCGACCCGGAACAGTTGATCGACCAACTGGTGGGCGCGGCCGCGACCGCCGGCTACGTCCTGGTCGCGTCGGTTGTCGCCTGGACGATCATCAAAGTCATCATGGGCATGCGTGTCTCGAAAGAGGAAGAAGTCGAAGGGCTCGATCGTGGCGAACATGGCAACGAGGCCTACCATGGCTTCGTCCTCGCTGAATAGTGCTACGACTTTCTGGCTTCCGCCTGGCCAGAAGACGACTCGGATCCCGGGTGGCGGCGGCATGCCGTCACCTGGGACCGAGCGTCCTTCCCAGCCTCCCCTTCTTCCTGTCCGTCATTTTTTCCAAGGAGCACACGCATGAAGAAAATTGAAGCGATCGTCCGCCACCACAAGCTTGAGGAAGTGAAAGAATCCCTCATTAAGGCCGGTTATCACGGGATGACCGTCACCGAAGTGCGCGGATTTGGCCGCCAAAAGGGACATAAAGAGACCTTTCGCGGCGCCGAATACACCGTGGACTTTGTCCCTAAGATCAAGATCGAGATTACCTGCAAGGATGCCGATGTGTCCCGCATCATCGACCTGCTGATCGCCACGGCGCGGAGCGGTCAGATCGGCGATGGCAAAATCTTCGTGAGCGAACTCAGCCAAGTTGTCCGCATCCGCACGGG
>JBFWYF010000196.1:0-9879 GCA_050186685.1 Pirellulaceae bacterium | reverse complement strand
CCATTTCGGTCGCCGGCGCTGGCCGAAACGCTGAACGTCGGCACGCCGCGAACTGCGATGCAAGCGATGGCAACATGAGCTACGGAACGTCTCGCCAGAGACCCACATCGCGACGAGTCACCACGCTTTGGATCGGCTTGCTTTTGCTGGCCATGTCCGAAGGGTTCGCGGTGCGCGCCGCGGACCGGATGCCCGAGATGCTCGTCGAGGGCTTTACCGAGCCGTATCGGACCGTGGCCGTTGCGGCGGCGGAAATGGGGATTGTCGAGGAGATTCATGTCCGCGAAGGCGATCCGGTGCGGGTCGGCCAACTCCTCGCCACGCTTGACCATGAGCTGCACGGCGTGCAGCTGGCGATTGCCAAGACGGCCGCGTCAGCCGTAGGGCGGCTCGAATCATCCCAATCCGAACTCAATTTGCGGCGCGAACGTCTTGCAAAACTGGAGCAACTGAATCGGCAGGGTTATGCGCGCGAGGAGGAAGTGGAACGGGCGCGCGCCGACGTGGAGATTGCCGAGGCGGAGCTGCTGACGATTCGCGAAGAACTGGCTTTGCGAAAGCTCGAACTGGAGAAGGCACAACTTCAGTTGGATCGACGCCATGTCCGCTCAAAGCTCGACGGTGTCGTAACGAAGGTTCACCGGGAATGTGGGGAGTTTGTGACGAGCAACGAACCGGTAGTTGTCACGGTCGTCCAGCTGAACCCCCTGCGACTGACGTTATCCATACCGCGCAGCGACGCCGTGCGAATGAACAGCGGTACCGTCCTTCCCGTGCGCCTGGTGGCGGCTCAGCAACAAGCCATGGCACGCGTCGAATACGTATCGCCGGTGACCGACGCCGAAAGCAACACGGTCATGGTGCGGCTCACCATCGATAACGAGGACCTGCGGTATCGTGCGGGCGACCGGTGCGAAATGGATTTGCGCGGAATGGACCGGGCCCTGGCTGGATCGTCTCGAGGACCCCAGCCCTGACAGGCGCCTTGCCACCAGCCGAGCCGCGGCGGCAGACAGAACACACCATGCAACACGAATTGACCCCCGTCACACCCGCCCTGACTACTTTGACCGTCGATCCTCTGGCGACTCTGGTTCCCGCTCGGGGTACGGATACACGCGGCGTGCGGAATCTGCGCGAGCAGGTCCAGATGCTGGAGTCCCGCGTGGCCCGTCACGAATTCTGGGATCAGCTGTTGACGTCGATGTGCCAGTGTCCGGACCAGCGATCCGCGGCCCGGTTGGCTGCCAGTGAGCTGCAGCGGCAATGGGGGGCTAATCGGGTGGCAATTGGCCTGCGCCGCTGGGTGCGCTCGCAGGTGCGCTTGATCGGATTGTCCGACGTGGCCGACTTTTCCACTCGTTCGGAACTCGTCCGCAAGCTCGAAGCGGCCATGGACGAAGCCGTATGGCAGAAAGAACTGGTCCTCTGCGATGAGAACTCGCCGGCAGAACGCCCCTCGCCGCACGCTCACCGGCAGCTCCGCGCGGCCATGGGGAACACACAGGTCGTGACGATTCCCTTAATGGACCGACACCGCGACTGTTGGGGGGCGGTACTGGTCGTGGGCGCCAACGACCCGGGGAGTCTGGATGCCATGCGCGAATTCGCCGCGTCGGCTTCACAGCCGTTTGTGTCGGTGCTGCAACTTTGGCGACGCACGACGTCCTGGCCCGGAACCCGGCTGGCCCGGTCCGTGTGGGGCCACCGCGGACGCCGCTTCGTCGCACTCGCAGCGGCCGGACTGCTCGTACTTGCCGCCCTGCTCTGGCCCGTGCCGTACCGGATGACTTGCGATTGCGAGACGCAACCCACGGCGCGCCGGTTCGTCGTCGCACCGTTCGACAGCACGCTGGACGAGGCCTTCGCGGCTCCGGGCGATCGCGTGTCGCAAGGACAGGTCCTGGCTCGGCTGGATGGCCGCGACGTCCGCGTCGAGTTAGCTACGGCCGAGGCGGATTACCAGCGTGCCAGCAAGGAACGCGACACCGCGCTAGCCAATGGCCAGACTTCCGCCGCCCAGATGGCGCGGCTGGAAATGGAAAGCCTTGATCTGCAAATCCAGCGCGGACGCCAGCGGTCCCAGGAACTCGACATCCGCAGCCCAATCGACGGTATCCTCATCAGCGGCGACTGGCAACGAGCCCACGGCGCCCGTTTGACCATCGGGCAGACTCTGTTCGAGATCGGCCCTCTTGACCGGATGATCGTCGAGATCGCGCTGCCTGACGAGGAGGTTCACCTGGCGAGCCCTGGCAGCCCCGTACACGTGTGCATGAACGCGGTGGCGCAGCACTCGTGGACCGGATCGCTCGGCCAGGTTCACCCTCGCGCTGAAATCCGCGATGGTCAAAATGTCTTCATGGCGGAAATGGCCGTCGACAATCCCGACGGAAGTCTCCTTCCCGGCATGAAGGGGACCGCACATATTCGCGGTCCAACGCGGGCGCTCGGCTGGAATCTGTTCCACAAGCCCTGGTACGCGGTGCGCAAATGGCTGGGGATCTGATACCCGAATTCGATCGAAGGGTCCGCGAACTGGCGAACCAGACGCTCCGACTGCGCGAAGACCTGATCCTAGCCCCCGGCTTCACCGCCGGTCCCGATTCGTACTCCATCGAAGATCCGCTGACAGGCAAGTTCTATTACCTGGGGCCTCGCGAATTCGCCTTTGTTAACCGGCTGGATGGTACCACATCGCTCGGCGAGATTCTGCGGCAAACCGCCTCGCGGTCCGACCAGGCGCTGACGCAGGTCGAAGCGGCGACCCTCTGCCGCTGGCTGATCGACCAGCAGCTCGTGCGGACCAGCAGCCCGCTGCGGCATGAGGCCACCGAGTCGCGCAGTACGGCACCCCCCGCCGCAGCACGGTTCAATCCTCTGGCGTGCAAACTACCCGTGCTGGATCCCGATCGGCTCCTGGCCCATCTGGAACGCTCGTGGGGATGGGTTTTTGGCCGCACGGCGCTGATCGGCTGGCTGGGGGCGGTCGGCTGCGCTCTCGCGCAGCTTGCGGCGAAAAGCAACCAGCTCGCCGACGCCTCCCAAGGCATCCTGGCCACGGATAACTGGCTCTGGCTGGGCTGCTGTTGGTTGATCCTCAAATTCATTCACGAGCTGGCCCATGGTATCGTCTGCAAACGCTACAGCGGCAACGTGCGGGAGGCGGGAGTGCTGCTCGTCCTCTTCACGCCAGTCGCCTATGTCGATATTACCTCGGCGTGGCGATTCCGCAGCAAGTGGCAACGTATTCATGTCGCGTTGGCCGGCATGTACGCCGAGCTGTTGCTTGCCAGCGCCGCTACGTGCCTATGGGCCTGGTCTACCGACGAGCGGGTGCGCGACATCGCCTTGAACGTTATGATCATGGCGAGCATCACGACGCTCGCGTTCAATGCAAATCCGCTGCTGAAATTCGACGGCTACTATGTGCTGGCCGATTGGCTGGAAGTGCCAAATCTCGCCGCCAACGGTACTCGCATCTGGGCTGGCTGGCTGCGTTGGTTCATTTTGGGGCTGCCTAGCCCGCCCGCCGCATTGCCGGCGCGCCAGCGGCAGATTGTCGCAGTGTATGGACTCGCCTCGCTTGTCTGGCGGACGCTGGTTACCCTGTCCCTGGTACTGGCCGCTTCGGTGCTATTTGCAGGGGCCGGTATTGTGCTGGCAGTCATCGGCGCGGCGATCTGGTGGTTAATCCCACTCGTGCAGGCCCTCCGCTCGATCTGGGCGCAGCGATTCGGGCGGGTGAGCTGGGTCCGGTGCGGGATCGCATCGACGCTGCTTGGCGGCGGGCTCGTCAGTCTTTTTACTGTCATTCCCTGGACGGGACCTCACCGGGCGCCCGCCGTCGTCGAATTCGCTCCGCTCGAGGTCGTGCGGGCAAACAGTTCTGGATTTGTCGCGCACCTGCACGTCCGCACCGGAGACACCGTGCGACGCGGCGATCACCTGGTCACCCTGCACAATCCCGATCTCGTGCGGGAACTCGAGGAACTGGATGTCCAGATCCGTCAGGCTCAACTCAAGTCCCACATGCTGCAGCGTGAGGGAAAGCTGGCCGAATACCAGGCAGAGCGAGATCGGCTCGCCTCGCTCGACTTTCGGCGATCGGAGAAGCAGGTTGAAGTTGCCGCGCTGACGGTGAGGGCGGGCTGCGACGGAATGGTGATGAGCCGCCGCCTGGCAACCCTGATGGGGACGTACCTCGCCGAAGGAGATGAGATCCTCGCCATCGGACGGGCGGGCGAAAAGGAGCTACGTGTATCCATAGCTCAGCGGGACGTGCCGTCGTTCGCCGAGCACCTGGACCAACCCCTGCAGATCCGGCTCGATGGCGGTGAAAGCTTGGCGGCTCCCCTGCACCGGCTCGATCCCCAGGCCAGCACGACACCGCCCCACCCGGCACTCGGCGCCCACTGCCAGGGCCCGATCCCGGTGGTGGAATCCCGCGAACGGGATGCACGGCAGCAAGAGCGCATCGAACACATATTCCTGGCTCCTCGCGTGGTGGGCACCGTGCCGTTGCCCGCTTCGGCCGGAGCCAGGCTGTTCTCGGGACAATTGGGTGAAGTCCATTTTCGCACTTATGGCGAGGCCTTTGGCGTCCATGTCCTACGCCTCAGCCGCGACTGGATCGATGCCAAATTGAAACGGCTGACCGCCGAGGCACACCGGTAGCGGAAAGCGCAAGCGTTCTGATCAAGTTAAGCTTCGCTTGATACGTCGCAAGACGGAAGTCTTGCGACTTCCGCGACTGAGTTAGAGCTGCGCGACCAGTTCGGTCAGCCATTCGTCGTGCTGGGCCAATTCCTGGCGGCGGAGCCGAGCCGCCCGCTCCGCCTGGTTCTGCACCGTGCGAATCTGGGCGGACAGGTCACAATAGATTTCCCCGTTCTCCCGCGCCAGCCGCTGCATCTGTCTCGCCAGGATGGGACTGTGCAATTTGATGAGGCGGTCGTCGGCGGATACGAAGAACTGGCAAGAACCGGGATCGCCCTGACGCGCACACCGTCCTATGAGCTGACGGTCGACGCGTTCGGACTCATGCCGCTGAGCGGCCACGACATGTAGCCCGCCTAGCTCCGCAACGCCTGGTCCGAGGCGAATGTCGGTGCCGCGACCAGCCATGTTCGTCGCGACCGTCACGGCGCCGCGTTGCCCGGCATCCGCGATGACGGCGGCTTCTTCCGCAGTCTGACGGCCATTCAGCAGCCGGAACGGAATAAAGCGCTTCTCCAGCCGTCGGGCCAGCTCCTCGCTCTGCTGGATGGTGCCCGTGCCAATCAGCACGGGCTGTCCGCGCTGCCACTTGGCGTAAACATCGTCGACAATGGCATCCCATTTCCGCTGGAAGTCGACGAAGCAGCGCGTGCGTTCGACAACGCGGCGGGATGGTGTGCGCAGGGGTATCGGAGTCACCTCCAGACCGTACACATCCGCCAATTCCCCGGCCGAACTCGCGGCCGTTCCTGTCAGTCCGCACAACCGGCCGTAGAGCTGGAAGTAACGCTGGCGCGCGATGCGAGCCGCCGTACGGCTCTCCGCCATGATGGGCAACTGCTCCTTGGCTTCCACAGCCTGGTGGAGTCCGTCCTGCCAAGTTCGGTCCGAGAAGATGCGCCCCGTATCCTTGTCGACGATGCGTACTCCTGTGCCGTCGACCACGTAGTCCACGTCTCGCCGCAGGACATGGTGAGCCAACACGGCCTGTTCGATATACTGCATCCACGGTCGCTGGAGCGGACAGCGCTGGCGGCAGCTTTGCAGGACATCCGCCATCTGACGCCGCACTTCGGGCAGGAGACGCACGCCCGACCGGGCGTCCCAGGCGAACTCCTTGCCTGGCTGCAGGGAAGCGGCCAGCTCACGCGCCAGCCGATACGGTTCCGGATGGGGGTGAAGCGACGGTGTATGATCCGAGATGACGAGTGGCGTAGTCGCCTCGTCGATTAACACACTGTCGGCCTCGTCGATAATGGCAAAGGCGTGGCCCCGTTGCCGAGAGGCCATGGCTGCGGCGGGTGGATCAGCCAGGCGGTCGTCGAAGTCGGCCCCGTCCGGCGCCCGATCCTGCAGCAGCAATTGGTCGCGCAAGTAGTCGAAACCAAACTCGTAGCCCGGACCATAGGAGATGGGACACAGGTAGGCAGCTCGCCGGCGGGCTGCGTCGTCATCCGGGCGCAAGAGCCCTGCCTGAATTCCTAAGTGTGCGAGTAGCGGCTTCACGATCTCGTAGTCGCGCTCGGCCAGGTAGGCATTCACGGTCATCACATGGACACCGCGTCCCGCGAGGGAAAACAGAGCGGCCGGAAAGACGGTGGCTAACGTCTTCCCCTCGCCCGTCTGCATCTCCGCAATACAGGCGCGAGTCATCGCCAGTCCAGCGAGCAACTGAACCTGGTAGGGCTGCCATCCCAGCGACCGTTGTATGGCGACCGCCACCAGGACGAAGGCGCGCAACACGATGGCCTCATCGTGCCAAGGCGTTCCCGCCTCGACAAGCCGCCGCAGCGCCAGCCACTCCGAAGCAACCGGCGCGCTGGATCCGTGGCGCGATTCCTGATCCGCAATCTCGAGAATCCGTTCGGCACGCCGAGGATCGATTCCGCGTTGGCGGTCAGCGGAGGGGAGGAGTTTGCGCAGGAGCTGTTTCATGGAATGTAGACCGCCGCCTCGTCCCCGGCCGGGGGCCAGTCTTCGCGCCGCAGCAGCGTTCCCGTCGCGCGCTTCAATTCGGCAATCGCCACGCCATAGCGGTACTGAGCGCGGGCGAACTCGTATTCGGTGCTCGCGAGTCGTTCCTGGGCTCGCAGAAGATCCTCCAACAGGAAACTGCGCGTACCGTCCGTTCCCGGCAGCAACCGCCAGCGTTCCTCCATCACTCGGATGTCGGCCTCCGCTGCCAACATGGCGGCCCGGTTACCGTCCAGCTCCTTCCGTACCGTCTCGACTTCGCGTACGGCCACTTCAACTTCCGCTTTCAACGTCGACAGCACATCCCGAAAGTGCAGGGCGGCTTGATGCGATTCGCGGCGCCGCCGTTCCAGTCGCGCTTGGGCGGCCCGATTTCCCCAGGGCGACTCGAACACGAATCCGGCCGTGAAACCCGGCTGGCCTTCCGTGAACTGGTCGCCAAACGCCGTCGCCGTCTGGTAGTTGCCCGCCAGACCCGCCAGATAAGTTTCGAGCACCAGGTCCAGCGTAGGGAGGATCTCGTTGCTCGCCATGTCCACCCGCACCGCCGCGGCACGAGACTGTTGGATGGCTTCCTCCAGCTCGGGCCGGAACTGCACCGCCGTAACAAAAGCATCAGCAAGTTTCACGTCCACCGGTGGCGCTTCCTCCCATCGCTGTGGGATCAGTTCGACGTCCGGGTTTTCTGTCCACTCGGGGGCCTGGACCAGTACTCGGACGCGGGTCTCGGCATTCAACACCTCCGTCAGGGCGCGGACCAGCTCCGCTCGCCGTGCGGCCACGGCGGCCCGCGTGCGGGCGATTTGACTTTGCATGGCGTCCAGCTCCTGGCGCGCCTCAAGCTCGGCGAGGATGACCTCGGCACGGCCGGCCAGTCGCCGCTTCTGCAGCAGCACCGCCCGCTGCATTTGCAGCGATCCGTAGGCCCGTGTCACTTCGAGCAAGTGATCCTGGATCTGGGCGGCGGCCTGATTCGCGGCCACTTCGGTGTCCAGTTCGGCCAGCACAATCAGACTCGTGTTATAGGCCTGCCCCGCACCGCGCAGCATCGGTTGCGTGAAGCGCAACGACAAGCGTGCATTTCCCTGGTAGGGCGGCGCCAGGAAGAGCGAATTGTTGTGCAGCTGGCCAATCTCCTGCGCCAAATCCAGTGAACCGCCTGCAAGCGTCCGCTTGCGGACGCCGGCCCGCAGCTGGTAATCCTGCTGGCGGAAGCGAGTCGGCCCGCCCGTGGTCAAGGTGTTCCCCACCGGGTCGCTCAGACTGACGTACTTGGACTCCAGGAAGGTTGCCGGGTCGAACTGGGCAGCTTCCGAAAGGATCGCGGTCTCCTCAATGCGCGGCTGCTCACGGATCGCCTGGACCCGCGGAGAGTGCGCCAGAGCGCCCAACAGCACCGCGTCCAAATCGATAACCTGCGACGGGAGGGGAGCGCGCAGCGGGATTTGGATCTGGTCCTGCCACCAAGTGGAATTCGGCGCCACCAAAACGGGCGTGACGGCTCCTGGTTCGACTTGGGATGCAGCTCCACCTGACACGGGACCCTGCAGTGGCAATTCCGGGGCATCTCGGGGTACCGGCAACTCGCCGACAGCATCCGGAATGCCCGCCTGCTCGCGAAACCCCGGCAGCACACTCAGCCGCACACCCGCGAAAGGAAGCGGAACGGGAGAAGGAGTCGGCGCGCTGCGTCGGTCTGCGAGTCGGCCTGCTTCCCGTACCGTTACTGCGGGCAGCCGCTGTGGGGCTCCCGACGGCGGCAACCGTATCATATCGCCAGCCGTGGCCGAGCCCGCTGCGCAGGACATCACGACCGCCGCTGCAATCCTTAGGATTGTCACGCGGCATGCCGCCCGATATCGCTCGCCTTCACGAATTTCCGCTCCGTCCATGGACCCGCGTTCTGTAAATGAACCGCTGTCGTCAGAAAGTGTCCCTTGGTCGATATCGGCATGGGCCCTTGCTTCCCATTGCCGTCGCCGTGCGACCGGACGAGCGGGTCGCAGTCCGACCTCCTGCGATTCCTCCGAGCCGCGGCGTCGCCCTGATCCAACGCTTTTGCCTGGGCCGCGCAGTTTCGCGCGCATTAGCTCGGGAGGGGGGGGACGGGCGAGAAGCGGTCGCTCGCCGCGGATGGCACACGAGATGGGCTCAGCGAGGGGAATCCGCCGGGGCGCGGCGCGCCACTCTCAATCTTCGGCAGTCAGCGTCTCGCCGCCCATGTTGGTGCTCAACGCACGCCACGTGTCCAAGTGAATCTGGTTCGCGATGAATCGCACTGTTCCGTCCGCATGAGCGACTTGCACGCCCCCGGAATGCCTGCTCCGCGCGGCGTGCGTCCGCGGGTTGCCGCCCGTAAACCGGGCACAAGGAGGGTTCGGCGTGTCTAAGTTGCAGTTGCTTTCGACCATGTCGGGCTTGCTGGAATTAGGGGGCAGAAACGTCTCGAAATGCGCCCCCCCGTGCCACCAGGAAAAGCCCCGCAAGTCGTTGTGTTTGCCCTGCACCGTTTCCGAAAACAGCAGCGTGTTACTTAAACCGTCCAAGACGTCCCGAAACAAAACGACCTGAGGCGTGGCCGTGGCGTTGGCGAGATGGATAAAGGGAGCACCGCCGTAGACGTTCGGCTGGCCGGTGGTCGTCGTGCCCCGCGGCGATTCGCGGAACTCGCCCGTGTTGCCATGGTTGCCCACGTAGTTGTGAAAGGTGATGCCGCTGAACAGGCTCGGACTCGCCGACACCGAATCACTGGGACAGGTATAGACCGCCAGCTGCTTCGTCGTCACGTACTGACGGTTGGTGGTGCCACTGTACCGGGAGTTCGCATCGGGGTGTCCCATATGCCCGTAGAATTGGTACTGGTCGTACATCGGCTGTTGTTCGACATACGGGAGCAGCCCGACGAGCCACGTCCCCCAGCAGCAACCATACTCGCCGACAGGGAAAGCACGATAGACGCTTTCATAGTTGTGCACGGCGAGCGAGATCTGTTTGAGATGGTTCCCGCATTGCGCGCGGCGGGCGGCTTCCCGTGCAGACTGAACGGCCGGCAGAATCAGACTCACCAAGAGACCGATGATCGTGATGACCACCAGCATCTCTACCAACGTAAAACCGCACCTACGCCGCGACATCGCATTCTTCCCCGATCCAGTCCCCCCTTTGTACATGGGAATTTTGCAGTAC
>JBFWYF010000195.1:0-9882 GCA_050186685.1 Pirellulaceae bacterium | reverse complement strand
ATGGCCTCTGATGCATGACAACATGCGGGTCCCCTCGTGCGAGATGAAATGGATGCGGAATGGAGATTATGCGTCGCCAGTGCGTCCCTCGCAACGGACAGAGGGCAACAGACAGGAGGCTACTTGGCTCCGCGCGTTCAGAATCTTGGAGGGATTGGCACAGCTCTTGGGAACTTTTGTGCGGCGAGAGGAGTCCAACACATCAGTTCCGTGTGCTCGCACGCACGGAGCGGGGGCATTGGCTGGCTGGCGACGCCTGCGTCGCAAGAAGCATGCTCAGAATTTGACAGCCGGGTGGGTCGATTTATAATCGGAACCAGGCTTTTTTCATTTTTCCTGTACTATCCAATCTACCCATCTCACCAGCACAAGGTTCTGCGTGAGGACGAGCGCAGCGTTCTTCGATCGGGTGGCGAGTGGTCCCTTGTGCGGATTTTTGCCCGGGGTGCGGGGGCGTGGTGCGTCGAACGATTGCAAAAAAGTGGAATTAGTTTTTCGCCGTAACTAGACTGGCCTTAGCGTTTTACTGACCGTCAATATTTCCTGCCCAAACGAGGGTTTCCGTCGTGAGCCATGACCGTTCTCTTCGCTCGCGTGTTCGCGTCCAATCAGCCAGTCGCAAGCTGGTGAATAAACGTCGCTCGCGTGCCCATCGTCCGTTGCGGCTGGAAAACCTCGAAGCGCGTTCCTTGCTAGCAGGGCTGGTGGATGGGATGGAGGGGGAGGCGACGACGACGGGCGAGCCGAACCACCAATTCAATCTGCCCTACCTGCCAGCTCGCGTGAATGTGTGGCGGCAGGCGGAGTACAACCTCTCGGATCCGGCGGGGGCGCCGACGACCGACGCTGCGACGGCGGTGAAGAGCTATCTGGCCACACATGCGTCGCAATTCGGTTTGACCGCGTCGGAGGCCCAGCAGTTTGTCACGACGAATCAGTACACGTCCAAGGACGGTGTCACATACATTTATGGGCAGCAGACGGCGCGTGGCATCAAGGTCGCCAATGCACTGTTTAACGCGGCGGTGGCGAAGAACGGCGAGTTGTTGAACGTCAACGTGTCGTTTGTGCCTGGATTGCAGACTGGGAATCTGACTCAGACGCCTGCGGTCAGTGCGGTCGAGGCGTACAAGGTCGCGGTCGACGGGTTGGACGAATCGTTGCTGCGCGAGCCGACCGTCTTGAGTCCCGCGACGGGCACGAATCTGAAGCAGGAGATTTCGACCGGTGGTCTGGTACAAGGCGGGTCGGTGAAAGCGGAGCTGGTCTATTTGCCGGTGGGCGTCGGGCAGACGAAGCTCGCCTGGAAATTGAATCTGCCCATGATGGGGAGTGACTGGTACGAGACGTATGTCAGTGCCGAGCCGAATGAGACGAGCCGGGCGGTTGAGGCGGCGGTAAACTGGGTCCAGGACTTTTCCTATAACGTTTACCCGCAGCCGGTGGAATCTCCGCAGGATGGTTCGCGCCAGGTGGTCGTCAATCCACACGACCCGATTGCTTCGCCTTACAGCTGGCACGACGTCAATGGTATTCCGGGTCCCGATTTCCAGGACACGCGCGGCAACAACGTGTTTGCGCAGGAGGATCGGGACGGGATCGAATCGGCGAACTTTGTGTCGCCGTCACCTGCCGGACAGCGTCCCTCGGGCGGGCCGACCCACAGCTTCGATTACCCGATCGACTTCACGCGGGACCCGGTGCTCTACACGAATGCCTCGACGACGAACCTGTTCTATTGGACGAACCTGAACCACGACATCTTTTATCATTACGGGTTTGACGAAGCGGCGGGCAACTTCCAGGCGACGAACTACTCGCAGTTGGGACAGGGCAATGACCCGCTGTACGCGTTCTCGCAGGCCGGCGCCTTGGTGGCGACTTCGGTCAACAACGCCTACATGGCGACTCCGCCGGACGGCATCCCGCCGATCATGGCCATGTTCGAATGGACCTTGTCGAATCCGCGCCGCGACGGCTCGCTGGACGGCTTCATCATCACCCACGAATATGGACATGGGATCACGAACCGCCTGACGGGCGGCCCCGCGAATGTCGGCGCGCTGAATGCGCTGCAGAGCGGAGGCATGGGCGAAGGCTGGAGCGATTTCTTCGCCTTATGGATAACCCAGAAACCCACCGACACGGCGGTACAGCCGCAGGTCAATGGCACGTACGTTCTGAACCAGCCGGCGACGGGCGCCGGCATTCGCCGGTTCCCGTACAGCTTCGACATGACCATCAATCCGCTCACAATGAGCTATTTCAACGGCGGGTTTCCGGCCAATGAAGTGCATAACGTCGGCGAGATCTGGGCGTCTGCCTTGTGGGATATGAACTGGCTGTTGATCGACAAGTATGGATACGACGACAACCTCTACAACGGGACCGGCGGCAACAATCTGGCGATGGATCTGGTGATCGAGGGTTTGCGGCTGCAGCCGGCCAATCCATCGTTCCTGGAAGCCCGTGACGCGATCCTGGCGGCGGACACTCTCCTGAACAAAGGCGTCAACCACGCCGAAATCTGGCAGGCTTTTTCCCGGCGCGGATTCGGCTTGAACGCCATCGATTTGAATTCCGCGGCCACGACGGTGACCGAATCGTTCACCCAGCCCACCGCAGCATCCGTGCTGAGCGGGGTGGTCTTCTCCGACGTCAACGGCAATGGCGTGCGAGATGGAAACGAAGCGGGGATTCCGAACGTCACGATGTTCCTGGACCTGGACGGAGACGCCCAGCTCGATCCGCTCGAGCCGACGACGGTAACCGGCCAGGACGGTTCCTACCGGTTCGACGTGTTCGTGCCCGGGTCGTTCGCCGTCGCGCAGGTCGTGCCCACTGGCTACCAGCAGACGACACCCCGCACGGGCAACGGGACGATTCCCGTCACGGCGCTGAACAATCAAAACGTCGGCAACCTGAACTTCGGCGATCGCCAGGGCAATCCGGTCTCGGGTGGCATTGTCTACTGGGACGACGACGGCAACGGCTTGCGTCATCCGTTTGAAACGGGCATGGGAAATGTCCTCATTTACGCCGATACCGACGGCGATGGGCGCTATGATCTGGGTGAACCCGCGACGCGCACCAACGCGGACGGCAGCTATCAACTGGCGTTGAACACGCCCGGGACCTATTTCGTCCGGCAGGTCGTGCCCACTGGCTATGCCCAGACTTTCCCGTTGAACAACTCGGGGCACCAGGTGACCGTGGTTTCCGGCACGCTGAATGTCACCTTCGACTTCGGCAATAACCTGGCCGAAGATTGGGGCGACGCACCGGCTCCCTATCCCACGCTCGCCGCGAACAATGGAGCGGTCCACGGCGTGCGGCCGGGCCTGTTCCTGGGCTCGTCCGTCGATATCGAGACCAACGGCGCGCCGGCCACCGATGCTCAGGGAGACGACACGACCGGGTCCGACGACGAGGACGGAGTCGTTTTCACATCGGCCATCTCGCCCAACGCGACCGCCAGCGTGCAAGTCACCGTGAACTTGAAGGAACGCGTCACGGAAACCGTCCAGGGACGGTCCCGCACGGTGGTCGTCAACGAGAACCCCGCGGGTCGGCTGCATGCCTGGGTCGACTTCAACCGCGATGGCGACTGGGACGACGCCGGTGAGAAGGTCTTCACCAACCAGCTGTTGCTCGAGGGAACCCATAACCTGTCGTTCGCCGTACCGGCCACGGCCACGGCGGGGCTGACCTACGCCCGCTTCCGTTACGGTTATGAAGCGACGCTGGGGCCGGGCGGCTCGTCGGCGTCCGGTGAAGTGGAGGACTACCAGGTCCGCATCCTGAGCGATACGCCGGATGCCATCGATGACGTGTTCTCGGTCGACCAGAATACCAATGCGAACACCTTGCCGGTGCTCGACAACGACGTGCCGACAGCGGCCGGCAGCCTGACCATCATCTCCGTCGGCACCACGACGAACGGCGGCACGGCGGTGATTTCGACGGATGGCAAGACGATCCGGTACACTCCGCGGCAGGGTTTTATCGGGAACGATTCCTTCAACTACACGGTGCGCGACCCGTCGGGCAAGACCGACACAGCCCGTGTTTCGGTCACGGTGTTGCCGACCCTTGTCCAGCCCGTCGCTGTCGACGATTCCTTCGAGGTCGTGGAAGGCTCGGTCAACAACGAATTCCGCGTGCTGGCCAACGACTTAAGCGGCCGCTTCCCGCCGGTCAGCATCGTCGCTTTTACGTCTCCGTCCAACGGCAGCGTTCAGATCGACAACCGCGGTACGACGGCGCCGGACGATGACGTACTGCGATACACTCCGAACGCCGGTTTTGCGGGGACGGATGTCTTTGCCTACACCATCGAGGATTCGACCAATCAGCAGAGCACAGCCCAGGTCACCGTGCACGTGCAACCCGGCGATGCCGACGACGATGTCGTGCGGTACCGTCTGGAAGTCACCGACGTAAATAATAATCCCATCACGGCGTTGGGAGTCGGCGAAACGTTCAAGCTGCGAGCCTATATCCGGGACCTGCGGGGTGATGACGGCGTGGACGACGGAGTGGACCGTCGGGGAGTTGGCGCCGGGTACTTCGATGTCCTGTTCCCCTTCAACCTGGTATCGCTGACCGGTCCGATCAGCTACTCGACAGATTATCAAAACGCCACTTCCGGAAACTTCAGCACGCCTGGCTTGATTGACGAGGTCGGGGCGCTCCAGACCGGCTCGGCACCACTCGGAGCGAACGACTTGCTGTTCTTCGAGGTGACGGGCGTGGCCACCGGCGTAGGCACGGCGCGGTTCACGGGCGATCCCGCGGATCTCATCTCCGAAAACCCAGGTATGCCCCCGGACCACGATACGGTGTTCTTCGAACCGCCGAACACCGTCCCGATCCGGCAGATTCAGTTCACGAATTATGCTTTGCAGATCGTCGGCACCGGCGGTCGTCCCCAGGCCATCGACAACACCTTCAACGTCCCGCTGAACTCAGTGAATTTCGGCTTGAACGTGCTGGCTAACGACATCGATACGGCCAACCCGCCCTTGTCCATTACCGCGGTCGGCGCGCCGAATTCGACTTCGTTCGTTACGCCCAACGGGAGCACGGTCAGCATCGCTCCAAATGGTCAGCAACTGGTGTATACGCCACGCAATGGCTTCAGTGGCACCGAGCAGTTTTCGTATACGATCACCAATGCGGTGGGTCTGACCGCCTCGGCCGATGTGACCGTACAGGTCGGCGCCGCGACGCGCGATATTAGCTTGCGGCTTGACACGACGAATGCGGCCGGCCAGCACATCGATTCGATCCAGGAAGGCCAGGACTTCCAGGTTCGGGTATACGTCCAGGACGTGCGGACCAGTGGGGTCGATCCCGCTGAGCTGGGAGTGTTTGCCGCGTATCTCGATCTGCTCTATCCCGGCAGCCTGGTGTCGACCATTAGCGACATCAACGAACCGCTGGGCTTCCAGGTCGACTTTGGTCCCTCTTACCAGAATGGTGTGTCGGGGAACAACAGCCTGCCAAACGTCGTTGATGAACTGGGCGCTTTCCAGGTGCCGTTCACGCCGCTCGGTTCGGGCGAGTTCCTGCTGGCCACTGTTACGTTCCATGCGGACGACCCGGGCGTCGCGACCTTCATCAGCGATCCGGCCGACGTATCGCCGCTGCACGACGTCCTGCTGTACGAGCCGTCCAACGCACCAGTATCGCTCAGCCAGATCGGCCTGCGCTCCACATCGATCACGATTGTGGCCAGCAACGGGGCAGCCGAGGGTGAATCGCCTTTCCAGAATCCGAACGACCGCTACGACGTCAACAATGACGGACATCGATCGGCGATCGATGCCCTGGTGGTCGTCAACCGGCTGAACAACAGCGGCACGGGCTCGCTGGTGGCCAGTGGCGAAGGCGAGAGCGGCAGCACCATGTTCTACGATGTCAACGGCGACCGAATGATTTCGCCGATCGACGTGCTGCAGATCGTCAATCGCCTGAACGCCGACGTCTCCGGCGGCGAAGGCGAATCGGCCTGGGATGCCGCGCCCCTGACTACGCAGGTCCTGGCTACACCGGCCGTGGTCAGCGAACTGGGAGCCAGCGGCCTGACTTCGGTGCTCGACGTCGGTCCGGGTGGGAACAATGGGTCGGACAAAGGTTCGGTCCGTAATTCGCTGCCAGCCAGTGTCTTGCCCACGGAGGCGCCTGACCGCCCGGCCGTCGTCGACGAAGCCCTGGCGGAATTGTCTTCGGCTCCGGGTGCGGTAACCGGCGACAACGGTATCGACGAACTGATTGCCGAGGATGTCTTCGCAGCATGGGACGCCCTGTCGGATAATTAGTGCCCTCCAGCTACGGGTCAAACTGCATGGTGTGGCACTGGCTTCGCCCGTGTTTTCCCAGGCCCTGGGCCAGCCGCCCAGCTGAGCCACACTGGCAGAGCCAGTGCCACGCTTGCGTCCGCGCAGCTGGGGTGGCTTCGCCAGTGTTTTCCCGGCCCCTGGGACAGCCGCTCAGCTGCGCCACAATGGCAGAGCCAGTGCCACCAAGTGCCAAGCTTGTGTTCGCGCGAAGCATGTCGAGGGAAAGCGCTAAGTGGGGCGTGCGGAATGCCCGGCTCGGCGCAGCACTTCGAGTGCTCGTCGCACCACTGAGGCGTCGATTCCAAACTCGCGAGCGATCACGGTGGGCAGTTCCTCCTCGCGAAACTCCGTTCGCTGGACGCCCGATCGGTCGCGCACCTGGTGATAGCCCGCCCGCAGGTACCGTTGCTGCGTTTCGTCCACCCGCGTGAGCACGGGATAGTGCATCATGTCCCAATCGAACGATGCATCCCATGCCTGCAGGAACTCGGCATCGTCGACCGGGCTGGTCTTGAACGTCAGGCGCGGCCGGGAGGCACTGCCGGGTGTCCAGAGTTCGATGCGCTCGCCGTTCTGCTGCGGTACGAGCACGACGTCTTGTACCGGCGTAACGACCTGTGCGGGGGACGTCGTCGGGAGCCGCACAGGCTGGACGAGCAGGAATCCGGGGTCGATCAGGTAGGGCGCCCCGTCGAGCCATGTGACCAGCGCGCAATGCGTGTCGCTGCCATAGCTGCGATCCGCCAGAATCGGCTGGGCGGAAATCCCCAGCGTCCGCACGAGGTGCAGCAGGGTTGCGGTTAGGGAAAAGCAGGTACCCCCCGTGCCCCAGCGGAGATGCCCGGCGACGATGTCTTGCGGCTGCTCGCGCGCCCCGGCAGGCGTTCTCGCATCGTGATAGCGCAGGACCTTCGAGAGGTTTTCGTACGGCAGACGGCTGAAAGCGGCGGCAACCTGAGCCAGACTGCGGAACGGATCGGAGGGGAGTTCGAGCTGAAAGTGTTGGACAAACTGCTCGAGCAGAGCCCGGTTCGCAGGGGGATCCAGCGGGTGTGGCGACATACACGATCGATAAAAAATCCCTGAACAAGAGCGGCCGCAGCCGTTATCTTATGCAACCAGTTGTGAGCCGCCGAGCCGTACAGAGGCGCATTGAGCCTCGTGGCATGGGGCGGGGCGGCCCGTGGCGGTACCGCCGCGATCGCATCTGGCGGCCCGTACCACGCAGCGCGCGGCGCGGCCCTGTTTCAACTTCCATTCGATCGGGATGGCACGCATGGGAAAGCTTGCTGGCAAAGTGGCCCTGGTCACCGGGGCCAGCCGCGGTATCGGTCGCGGCATTGCAACGTGTTTTGCGCGGGAGGGTGCCGCCGTCGGGCTCACGGCACGCGGATCCCATGCGTTGGAGGCCGTCAGCCACGACCTCGCTCAATGGGGCGTCGAGACGTTGATGATGGCCGGGGACATTGGAGACCCCGCGCACGTGGACGCGTTATTCCAGCTCGTCAACGAACGCTTCGGACGGCTCGACATCCTGGTCAACAATGCCGGCGCGTTCGACGGCGGACCGCTCGAGGAAATGGCACTCGAGGCCTGGGAGCGGGTGATGGCGACCAACCTGCGTGGACCGTTTCTTTGTACGCAGGCCGCATTTCGCCGAATGAAGACTCAGCGCACCGGGCGGATCATTAACATCGGTTCAATCTCGGCTCAGCGGGTCCGCCCACAGTCCGCCGCGTATGCCACCTCGAAGCACGGTATCTGGGGACTTACACAAGCCACGGCGCTGGAGGGACGTCCCTACGGGATCACGTGCTGCTGCCTGCATCCGGGGAACATCGCGGTGGAGCGGCGGCAGGGGACGGCGCGGCGGGAAGACGACGAGCCGATGATGTCGGTCGAGGATTTGGCCGAGGTCGCGTTATTGATGGCCTCGCTGCCGCCGCACGTCGAGATGCTGGAGGCGATCGTATTGCCTCGGGATCAGTTGTATGTCGGACGCGGCTGACGTTCGCTACGTGTCGACGAGCGCCGTCGGCACGGGCGGTACCCGCCGTACCACGAGAGAGGCTCCGTCGAGCCACATGACAGGTGAAACCCTTGCGGGGTGAGTTGCCCCGCTATTCCTACAGGAACGACAAGGATGCGTATCGTCGATGTGAAAGTGACGATCGTCGAAGTCCCGCAGAAAGCGCCCCTGGCGCCGTATCGTTCGCACATCCGGAGCAGTTCCACGACGCAGAGCGCGATCGTGCGCGTGGATACAGACGCAGGCATTACCGGCTGGGGAGAGCACAATGTGAATTTCCTGCCGGGGCTCAGCGGCCGAGCCATGACCGAGAACGCTCGGAACTGGCTGCTCGGTCGCGATCCACAGAATCTGGTCGCGTATCACCAGGAGTGCCCGCTGGAAACCCGGCTGAAGTCGGGCATCGAGCTCGCGCTCTGGGACATCTGCGGCCAGGCGCTGCAGGTACCCGTGGCCGTACTGCTGGGCGGCGTCCTGCGGCCGCGCGTCGAACTGGCGGCCTGTATGGGAATCCAGACGTACGAACGTGCCGGCGAGTTTGCCCGGTGGTACGTCGGTATGGGATTCCGAACCCTGAAGACGAAGGCCGGCGCCGACATGACGGAAGACGTCGAAATGGTCCGCGGCGTCCGGGACGCAGTGGGCGATCGGTTGCGCCTGCGTATCGATCCGAATCGAGCGTACTCGCCGGAGCAGGCCGCCGAGTTGTGCCGTCGTCTCGAGCCATACCACCTCGAGTATCTAGAGCAGCCGATTCCGGCGGAACCGCTCGCAGATGCCACCTGGCTCCGGCGGCAGACTCGAGTTCCCATCGCGCTCAACGAGAGTGTGACCGATCCGGCGAGCGTTCTCGCCATCCTGCGGGCGGACGCGGCGGCCTTTATCCTGCCCGATACCCACACGGCGGGTGGTATTCTGCCTTGCGTCCAGATCGGCGTCCTGTGTGCTGCCGCGGGCATTCCCTGCATCATGCACTGCGGTCATGATCTCGGTCCCAAAACGGCCGCGATGCTGCATGTGGCCGGAGCCTGCCCGGCATATAGCCTCGGGAACGATTCGACCTACTACGGCCTCGAAGACGACATCCTGCGGGTCCCCTTCCAGATCGAAGCCGGCACGATTGCCGTCCCGCAGCGGCCCGGATTGGGGATCGACGTCGATCCCGACAAGCTGCGGAAGTACCGCGTGGACTGCTGACCAGGCGACGGGAGACAAGCCGATGGCCCTCGGTGATCATGTGGCTGACCGGCAGCCGACGCGCGTCCGGTGGCAAGTCTTCGCGCTTGCCTTTGGCACCTCCTTTCTGCTGTACCTGCACCGCTACACGTTCGCCTTCATCAAGCCCATTTTGCAGAAAGAATGGGAGCTGACGAACACGGAACTGGGGGACCTAGATAGCGGGTTTGCCATCTGTTACTCGGTGTTCCAGTTTCCGCTGGCGGTGGTCGCCGACTGGCTGGGCGTCCATATCATGCTGGGCGGGCTGATGGGCGTGTGGTGTGGAGGGTT
>JBFWYF010000194.1:0-9913 GCA_050186685.1 Pirellulaceae bacterium | reverse complement strand
TTGTTGACGCAAGGCATTACCACGATCAATGCCGGTGAAGGGGTGTCGGCAGCGCCTCTGAACGCCGAGGACGGCGCCCGACAGGGCTGGACGACCATGGCAGAGTACTTTGCACGTTTGGACCAGCGAGGACTGCCCGTTAACGTAGCCCAGACCGTCGGACACACTCAGGTGCGCCGCATGGTGCTGGGCGAGTTGGATCGCCGTCCGAGTGCCGACGAGCTGAGACAGATGGAAGACCTGGTGCGCGAGGCCATGGGAGCCGGGGCGATTGGCGTTTCCACAGCCCTGATCTATCCCCCGGCCGTCTATGCCCAGACCGAAGAAATCGCGGCGCTGGCAGCCGTCGCCGGAAAATACGGCGGACGATACTACACCCACATGCGGAACGAGGGCGACCTGCTGCTGGAAGCCATTGACGAGGCGCTCGAGATCGGCCGCCGTGGAGGGACCCCCGTTCACATCTTTCATCTAAAGACGGCCGGTCAAGCAAACTGGGGCAAGATGCCTCTGGCGATCGCACGCATCAAAGCGGCCCGCAGCGCCGGCCAGCAGGTGACGGCCGATATCTATCCGTATATCCACAACGGATTGGGCATCGCCGCGCTGATCCATCCGCGGCATTTTTCGGCCGGCCAGGAAGCATTGCTGCGCCGGCTGGACGATCCCGCGCTTCGGGCCGAAATCCGCAAAGAAATGGAAACGACCGGCGGTTGGGAAAACTGGTATCGCCATGTGGGCGGCGATTGGGACCGCATCGTAATTGGCGAACCCAATCATCCAGACTACGCGGCGCTCGCGGGACAAAGCGTTGCGGCCCTCGCCGCTGCCCGCCGCGAGGACCCCTGGGACACCTTCTTCCAACTCGTGAAGTCCGGCGCCTTCGCGCTCCCCCAGAGCATGACAGAAGCCAACAAGATCCTCGCGATGCAACAGGAATTCGTCTCGTTCTGCACCGATGTCGGGCCCGCCAGCCGCTCGCGGATCGCATCCCATCCCCGCGCGTTCGGCGCGTTTCCGCGAGTCTTGGCGCGCTACGTCCGCGACTTAGGCGCCGTTTCGCTTGAGCGCGCCGTAGCGCAGGCCAGTGCCGCCGCAGCCAATAACATTCTCGCCCACGATCGCGGCCGCATCGCTGTCGGTCTTGCCGCCGACCTGATCGTCTTCCATTACGAGACCATGGCCGACAAAGCCACCTTCGCACAGCCCCATGCCGTTTCTCAGGGCGTACAGTACGTACTTGTCAACGGCCAACTCGTCCTGCGAGATGGCAAATTCACCGGAGCGCGTCCCGGCCGAGTGCTCCGCGGGCCCGGATATCCGCGCGGGACGAACCCACGCGATATTTCACCCTCGAAATCAGGCGGCTAACCCTGGACCGCAGTCTTGCCGTCAGCCGTGTGGCCATAAGCAGTTCGCCGTCGCCACACATGCACCAGCGCATCGGCACAGGCGAGCACCACCGGTCCGAGAATCAGTCCCGAAGCCCCAAACAAACTGAGACCGCCCAGGATCGCAAAGAACACCAGCAGCGTATGAAAGCGCAAACGCTTTCCCACCAGGAACGGATACAGCAGATTGTCGATCAGCGCAATCGCGATCCCGCCCCAACTCGCCAGAATCAGCGCCGACGTCAAATCGCCCCGGATCGCCAGGTAAGCCGCGGTTGGCGCCCACACGATAAACGTCCCCAGCATGGGCACGATGGCGAGCAGCGACATGACGGCGCCCCACAGAAGCGGCGTCGGCAATCCCAGCCACCAGAACATCAGGCCCCCCATCGTCCCCTGAACGAGAGCCACGACCAGCGAACCAAAAATCGTAGCATGAATGGTGTCGTCCACTCGGCGGAACACATCATCCGCCTCCTCATTGGACAGGGGCATGATGGATCGCACCACACCCAACGCCCGATGGCGGTCGCGAAAGAAAAAGAACAAGGTCATCAGCGTTATCAGCATTTGCATGACGAACCACACCGTGCTGCTGACCAGCGTACTGACGCCTCCCGTGATGATCTGCGCCGCTTGTCCCACCGATGATGCCGCCTGGGCCGCCGCTCGATCCATTTTTTCGTTATCGTCTTCGATGCGGCGGTCAACACCGTTATCCATTTGGGTGCCGCCGCCGGTGGCCCCTGAATCCATCCCCGTCGCTCTCCCCGGATCGGAGTCGTTGCGCAGGTCCGAGGCGGCCGGGATCTCCGGGTTATCCGTCGCGCGGACCGAAGCGGATTCCTCGCTCGCCGCCCGCCCTGACGTCGGGACTGCCGGCAGACGGGGAATTTCCAATTGCCCGTGCAACTGCGCTTCAATCCAGGGAATCAGGCGGCGCAATGAGCGATTTTGATCAAGTCGCGCACGCCACCGTCCCGAGGCAATGTCCTCTTGAACCTTGCCAGCGTATTTTGTGGCTTCCTGGACGAGATTCTGGGTAACGAAAACCGCTGGGGCCACAACCAGAATGGCTACGACGGCCACCGTGAGGCCCGCCGCAATATTCGCAAAGGGCACGTAGTGGAAGATCCGTCGATGGAGTGGATGCGCCATGACGGCTAAGGCCAACGCCCACGCTATTGCCGGCAGAAACGGGACGATCAACCGGTAACAAAGATAGAAGGTGACGGCCGAAGCAATGATCAACGTCAATGCGATCGCACGCTCGCGAGAGAGCCAACCCCCATCCGTCGCCTCCGGCCGTCGGTCGGGCTTGGGTTGAATCATGGTTGCCGCAGGAGGGAACGGGGTTATCGAGCTGGCTTGTTACGTCACCTGCGAGTCGCATGCCAATCCTGCTCGATAGATCGAGGTGCTGCCACCCTTGTGCAGGCGGGGCCCCTCACTCGGGGCCGAACCCGCGTCGGAGCCTGCGGTCAAGACGCGGCCAGCAGCCGACCGAACCGGGCGATCCGACACCACCGCCGCGTACCCCGCATCGCGCGCCGTTGCATCAGAGACCCGTGGCCCCGTTAAGGCCCGGTCGTCGATCCCAGCTGGGACAACGCCATCCGCAGGAAAAACAGGCCCGGACCGCCCGTCTGGCCAGCGTCGACGTCATAGAACACGACACCGATATGGTCGGCATCGAGTCCAACCGTGCGAGGACAGGCTCGACCACCGATCGGACGCCCGGGAGCATAGTACTCGTACGAGTCGGACCATGTCCGACCATCATCTCGGGAGATTCGGTAGCGAATGCGTTCACCACCGAAGCCTGGGCCAAGGATCTCGGAGGCCAAGACCAGGCCATTCGTCAGCGCCACCATTTCGTGTCGCCACCCCTGCTCTCGGACATTCGGAAAGTCTGGGATTGCTTCCCAGGTCTTGCCGTGATCCGTGGAACGCAGTCCGACACCGCTGATCAACGTGCCGCGTGGGGTCCGCACAATCGGTACCACACCATGCTACCGCCCGACACCAAACGACTCGGGCATCCGAGACGCGGGATCGAACACGAAGGTGCGATCATCGAGGGACACCAGCCAATGTCCAGTCTCCAGTTCGACGAACGGATGGCGGATGACGCTGCGGACTTGCGGATCGCGCGGAAAGGGTTGCGGCGCTGACCAGGTGAGTCCGTCGTCGTCCGACGCGGCATACACGACCGAGCGAGGTTCACTTTCATTCGTGTCGCTGCTCCAACGATTCCAAGCATGGATGACTTGCCCGTTCGACAAGGATGTCAGCGACCCCGGATAGTACGTCTTGCCCACCGTCGGGGCGAATGGCACGGGTTCCGACCAGGTCTGTCCGCCGTCCATCGAACGCGTCAGCCGCAGATCCCGATGATTGATGCGGCCGTAGGTTACGATCAGTGTCCCCTTTTTCGTCACACAGACGGAGGGATGAATGTGGCCCCCGACCACGTCCGCAACACGTACGAGCGGGCTGTCCGCAACGAGGGAACCTGGTCCGGCTAAAACGAGCAACATCCACACGACCCACTTCCACGCCTTGGCTGTTTTTGGTTCCGCGTTGTTCATCGAGGAGTTCTCCTGCTGGAGATGGGACATGAGGTCGTCGCTCGGACACACTTTGTGATACGATCAGGCCGGCCCATCCGACAGGGGAATGCCAACCAAGTCAAGTCACCCGGGACAAGACAGGTCTACTCCGGCCGATCCAGAAAGGCATGGCCACACAACTCCGTATCCGAGAGCGACAGGAAGTAGAGCCAGTCGGCCGCCTCGTACAGGATCACTTCCTTAATGTCGGAGCCGTGAGACAGCAAGTGGCGGATCATCTGTTCGCGCGCCTGCCGAGCGGCGGGGAGGTCGGCCGCGCGCAACGTCGTCTGAGCTTCGAAGAAATAACTTCTTGCTCCGCGGAAGCTTGAACCGCGATTGCCGGCAAGATCGGTCCTGCACTCCCGGACGTAAAGGGAAAAGGGCTCCGGCCCAGGCAGATATCCCCCGCTGCCGAGAAATGCCGGCTCGACCGACAATCCGTCCAGGTCCAACATGGCCGCGCCTTCTCCTACCGCCGGAATATGGTTATTGGACGGCCAAAGCCGGGCGTAGTAGTCTCCGCCATATACGCCTCCCTGCGGTTGTGGCAGCGCATCTAGTTCATTCCGCAGGCGACGTACCATGGCTTCGCGGGGTGGGATCAGCATCCGGATGCGACGCCCCGGAAATACGCGCTCGAGGTCTTCGAGCAGCAACCGCAGCCCATCGGCAGTACCGCGATTGCGCGCATAGCGCCACCGCGGACCTCCCGTCGTCTGGCATTCGTTCCGCCATTCGTCGGGCTGCCACGTGGTTACCTGCTCGATCCCTTGCGTCCCGTCCGCCAGTGCAGCCAACAAGTCAAGACTGGCGGCCGAACGTGGCAGGTATGCCTTGTCCAATCCCAGATGGGCCCGCGGGCCTCGCCGCTCGTGCCAATACAACCCGACTGGCCGCACGCCCTGATCGCCATCGCCCATCGACACCGGCAAATCGACGTGCGAGCGTGTGTTCAACAGGATGTCGTCAAAGCCCGGTTGATTCAGCACCGTTGCAATCTCGCGCAGCGCATTTTCTCGCGCGAGCGGCTGATTGAAATCGATCATCTCGACGGTGGCATCGGCGCCGCAATCGATTACCAATTGCCGGCCGCCTAGCGGAAGACGCGGCGGTCCGGCGGCAACGGCCCGCTGGCTCGCCTCACTGGCCTGAAATTCCGCGTGGTAGTCGCCGCTGGACGTAATCCCTGCGACTCGGGAGGGATCGGTCGCTCCACCTTGAACCCAGTACGTCGTCTCGCGTCCGAGACGGTTACCTGCCTTGGCACGCAGCACGACCGGACTCAACGCGGTCAGATCGGGCCCATCGCCGGTACCAGCCCATGAGAGGATGAGGTAACGGCAACCACTCGGCAACGAGACTCCCGACAGTCGCAAGCCATCGGGTGATACGTCGCAACGCAGACCGACCAGACGCGTCTGCTTGTCGGCGGCTGCATCCCGCACCATATGGAACGGCCGCAGCACAAATGTTCCCGATTCCTGCCGAACCAGTACGTAGCCGTCGTCCGACAAAGGAGGAAACGGCGACGCGACTACCTGCACGCCCGAATCACCGACAAATCTCTCGGGATGCGCGACGCCGGGAAACTCGATTGTTGCCAGTTCCGCCGCGTCCTCATGACCAAACTCGCGCAATACGTCGCGATAATGCCGCCAGCCCGTTTGTTCCGGCCGGTAACTCACCGTCGGAGATGCGAGCGGCAGGAATCCCCCGAGATACGTGCCGTCCTCCGCGAAGGACGGCACTTCATAGTACTTCGTCAAGGCGGCTTCAAACGGCCGATAGCTCATCGTCAGCGCAACGCCGTGTTCGGCCGCACTGTGACCAAGCCAAGGACCAAAATCCGGATTCAGCCGCGCCGCCATCAGGTACCGCAGCCATTCCCACGAGACAAACCCCTGCCGGCTGTGCAGGATACGCGTCAGCGCGTCGTCGTCCAGGATGGCCCGGGCCTGGCGCTCGTAGCGCTGCCAGTCTTCGGGCGCATAATTCGCTGGATCGGCGATGAACGGAAAGGGACTGAGCCATACGATCAACCGCTTCATGCCGTGGGCCTGCAGCCTCCGAAAATACTGATCGAATCCGCTCTTCGTAATCGGCTCGTACCGGCCCGAGGGGTTCATGAAGATCCGGATCAAATCGTCGCCAAAATCGGCGTAGTAAGCGATCGGCCGATCGGGAGGAGCGGGTCGGACCTCCAGCACCTGCGATTCGGGATCCTCATCGGGCATGCTCAGCGTCAGCTCGACCTGGCATGTTGCGGTTGCGTTCGCCGCGGCAGTCACCGATAGCCGGCCATCTGCGGAAACCGAAATCTGCAGCCCTCGAGCCGCCATCTGCTCCGGTGTCAGACTTTTTGCGCCCTCGCGCACCGCCACACCAAACTGGGCGCCGGTGGGTACGGGGCCATTCCAAACAGGCCAGGTGCGCGTTTGCCCTGCCCGATAGGGAAAGGGTGCTTCGCAGTTGCGCGGTGACAACCGTGTGCCGGCGTTCGAGAAAGCCACCTGGCCCAATAACCAGAGCCCGGCCAGGAGCCAGGCATGGGGACAAAGTCTAGCGTTCCGCAGCATAATCCTTCTTTTCCGCTTCCGGGGCTCGCGGGTTCGGAACGTAGGTTCCCTCAGGCACCGCTCGGTCAGCGGCCTCGTAGGCGGCGGCAAACTGCGACGCCGTCACGCGCGGCCTGGGAATCTCGCCGCACGCCGCCAGCGCCTGCACGGCCCAGGATGTCCCCGTGTTGCTGGCCAGGATATCTCGCTTAAACGGGGACTGAGTAAACCACCCGCCCGTAAGCCGCTGATGGGTCTTCAGCCAATGAATGGCCTTGCTCATTCGCACATCGTGCCGGTCCACTCCGTTACGCGCCAGGGCATAGGCGACCATCCCAGTCGGATAGCCGTCGCTGAGCTCGGGATCGAGCGGCTTGCCGTCGGCACGCCGCCAGTTTCCGAACGTGGCGATACTCCAGCCACCGTCCGAACGCTGAGCGGCGTACAACGCATCGAAGTGCTGCTGACGCTCGCCGTCGGGCACGACACCTCCGATCGCGGCGTGCGCGACGAGCAACAGACAGCGCTCGTGCAGGCTGGCCGGCGGATGCGATCGGAACCAGCCTCGCAATTTGTCGATGCCGTCTCGGGCCCGCGGCGTTTCCGCGTAACCGTCCGGGGCGGCCGCCGCACCCAGCCGCCATCATGGCCGCGGGCCACCAGTCGTCGATGGCCTGGGGTGCTTCGTTGACATGGATCCAGGCAATGCCCCCATCCGGCTGCTGCAGATCCCACATTGCGTCGAGCGCACGGCGCGTGAGAGGGGCCAGTTGCCCGGTCGAGATGGCGTCGTGCCGTGCGAGCTCCACCGGCGCTAAAATACGGATGCGGGAGATGTGGATGGTCTTTACCTCAGATGCCCGGGTGCGATCGAGCAACCGGGTCATGATGCGCTCCAGCAGAATTCGCGAGCGCATGACTTCGTCGGCCAGAGGGTCGATGGAACTTCGGGCCGGCAGATACGAGAATGTCGAGTGGCAGGCGTAGCAATGCTGCTCCATCAGATGTGCCCGCCGATCAAGGTAGTCCGCAGCGGCGGAGACCGAAAACCGCTCGAGCAGCGGTTCGACCACCGTGTCAATGTCGGGCGACCTTGCCTTGGCAGGCGCTTGCGCGGATACCTTGTCTGCTGACCACAATGTTTGCACCGTGCAGGGTACCATCATCCCCATCATGACGACTGTGCGGGCCGTAGCCGCCCTGATACAAAACGATCGCTTCATGAACAGCAGCTTTCAGGTGAACCATGTGTCGGCCGGAAGCAAGCCACGGAATGAGGCAATCATGACAAGCTGGTATCGCAGGTGTCAAATGAGTTTGCGGTGCGTGCTCTGGCTCGCCGCCGGTTGCACATCCCTCGTCACGGCGCAGGATTGGAAGGTGGCGACGTGCAACTATCGCATCCTGGTAACGGTCGATCCGGGTTCGACGACGCGGCGGAACTGTCCGGTCGGTGTCGACGTGAACTTCCAGGCCCTTTTTGCGTCGGCGAAGATCCCGGGGCGCGTGGACCGCCATTCCATCCGTGTCGTGCAGATCGAGCCGGCGTTCCGCTCACCTGCGTCCGGGAAGGAAGCTGCCTCCCACGAGATTCCCTATCAGCTGACCGGCGACTTTCCGAATGACGATGCCGGACGGATCTGGTGGCGCATGCCCGGTGCCGATGCCCGCAAGTTCCACATCTACTTCAACGCGCTCGGCGCCACGCCGCAGGCTCCCGCTGAGCCGGTAGGACTGATCGGGATCGGGGACACGTTTCATTACAACCATCGGAACCCAGGCCTTGCACCCGTCCGACCGCTGCACAGCCAGTTCTGGCACATCGACTGGGATGGGGACGGCCTGCGAGATCTGATCGGCTTTGCATACCGGCGGTATGAGTACGGCAGCCGCCTGGAGAAGAACCTGGGAAACGGTGTCTATTTCCTGAAGAATATCGGCACGCCTTCCCAGCCGCTGTTCGCGCCGCGTTACCGCCTGAAGGCCAGCGACGGCCAGTATCTGCAGACGGATCTATTGCCGCAGAACATGTTTGTCGCGGACTGGAATCGCGATGGCCATCCGGATTTTATCGGCGCGGACGGCCGCAAGAACCTCGTGTGGTGGGAAAACACGTCCGCGAGGGATCGCAACGGCCTTTACTTGCTCAAGCCCGCCGCGGTGGTGACCGCCTAGGACGGTGTATCCGACTTTCGCAGCCAGGCCCCGGGCGTCATCCGTAAACCTTCCTTCTCCATCCGAGCCATCAATCCCGTAGATTGGAACGGCGACGGCGGTCAAGACCTGGTCGTCTCGTGGTCCAGTACCAACATCTTGAGCCGTGTCGATTCTCGGCGAGGCGTCATCCCCTACGGGGCGCCGCTGATGATCTTCGAGATATGGGAGGACTTGACGCAGGGCGAGTCCGGCGTGCCCACTTTTGGCCCACCGCAAGTGATCGCCGAAGAACGCGGATTGCCCTTGAACGCCGCCACGTATGCCACGGGCGGCGTGGCGTATACCGATTGGGATGGCGATGCCGACAACGATCTGTTATTCCACGATGTCACCAATCGGCCGCTCGAGGGCGGGCGGCTCATGTTCTCGGAGAACGTCGGCACGCGTCAGCAGCCTGTTTGGATGATGCCCATCCCCATCTTGCGGATTGAGAATTCTCCTCAAGTCCTGGACTGGAACGACGACGGCTTGCCCGATGTCATCGCTGGGGGCGAGTTCTTTGAGAACACGAACCGGCGGTCCGGTAGTGGAGCGAAACACCCCGTGCCGGCAACGACCGCGGGCGGGACGCGGCGACCTCATCCCTGGAGTTACCCGCGGCTCGTCTCACGTGGCCAGGCACAGCAAATTCAAGCGGAAATGCTCGGCCATTGGGCAACCTCGGTGGATTGGAACGGCGACGGTGTGCTCGACCTCGTGCGCAGTGTAGCGAGCCGTATTCTTCTCTTCTCGAACCGTGGTACGAACCTGCAGCCCGTGTTTGCGGCAGGCGAACCGCTGACGGCCGGGGGCAGTCCCATCTACATGCCCAACTGGCTGGACCTGCAGGCTGATCCTCCGACGGACCGCGGTCCGCAGGGGATGGGCGAACCTGTCCACAGCTGGCTTAATCCGACCACCGGTGATTTCGATGGCGACGGGGACTTGGACTTGTTCGTGACGAGCCAGCGCTGGCAAACCGTTTATTTCGAGAACACGGGCACGCGTACCACGCCTGTATTGGCTGCCGCACGCGAGGTCCGCTTCCAGGGCAATCCGCACGAGTTCTCCTGGCGTTCCAAGCCCTCGTTGGGCGACCTGGATTCGGACGGCACAGTCGAATTGGTCGTGACGTCGGACGAGGACAACGTATTCT
>JBFWYF010000193.1:0-9924 GCA_050186685.1 Pirellulaceae bacterium | reverse complement strand
GGCGCTGGGCCGGCGGTTGATCGATGCGTATGTGGCGCAGGATTGGCGAACGCTGAGTCGCGACCAGCAATTGACGTATTTTCGAGGACTCGAGATCGCCTTGCATCGTTTCGGTCCGCACTCCGACGAAACGGTGGCTCGGGTCATCGCACACATCGAACCGGCCTATCCCGCCGATGGCCCGGACCTGAACTGGTTGCTGTGCGAAACGCTCGTTTATCTCCAATCGCCTCAGACCGCCGAGAAGACGCTGCAGTTGATCGCAGCGGCGCCGACTCAAGAAGAACAGATCGAGTACGCGAGGTCGTTGCGGATGCTGCGATCCGGCTGGACGATGGCAACTCGCACGGCCTACTTCGAGTGGCTGCTGAAGGCGGCGAACTATCGCGGTGGCGCGAGCTTCGATAAGTTTATCGAGTTCATCCGAACCGATGCGCTGGCGACATTGACCGATGCCGAGCGCGAGACACTGCGCGATCTGCTGGCTCGGCAGCCGCAGCGGACGTCGCCCCTCGAAAACTTCGGTCAGATGTTCGCCGGCCGGCCCCAGACCAGCTGGACGTTGGACCAGTTGGCGGACCTCGCTGCCAGCGGATTGAACGGCCGAGACTTCCACCGTGGGCGAAAGTTGTTCGGTGCGGCCGCCTGCTTTGCCTGTCACCGGTTTGGCAATGAAGGTGGCATGACGGGCCCCGATCTGACGAGCGCGGGACGGCGCTTCGCACCGCGCGATCTGCTCGACCAGATTCTCAATCCCAGCAAAGTCATCAACGACCAGTTCGTCCCCACGGACGTCATTACCTTGGAAGGCGAGCTGTATCGGGGCGTGATCGTCAATCTGAGCGGCGACACCATCACGTTGAATACCGACGCCGCGGATCCCAACCAGCGCAAGACGATTGACCGCAAGGAAGTCGAACGCATGGAAATCTCGAAGGTCTCTCCCATGCCGACGAATCTGCTCAGCCCGCTCACACAGGACGAAATCCTCGACCTGTTGGCCTACCTGATCAGCGGCGGGGACGCGACCCACTCCGTCTTTCAGAAACCGGGGCTTTCTCGCAGCGCGCGATAAGTTGACGCACCATGGATGGAACAATCCCTGAATGCCTGGACCTGGTCCAGGTAACGCATGCCATTGCCGCGAGGCTGAAAATCTCGGCCGACCAGGTCCGCCGGGCGGCCGAACTGCTGGATGCCGGCAACACCATTCCTTTTGTGGCCCGCTATCGGAAGGAAGCAACGCGCGGATTGGACGAGGTAGCCCTGCGCGGCATCGAGGATGCCTTGGCAAGCGCCCGGGAACTTGCCCAGCGCAAGGCGACGATTCTACGGTCGGTCGAACAGCAGGGCCTGCTGACGGCGGAACTGCGCCGGCAGATCCTGGCATGTGACGACAAGAAGGAATTGGAAGATCTTTACCTGCCGTTCAAGCCCAAACAGCGCACCCGCGCCACGATCGCTCGGGAACGCGGACTCGAACCTCTGGCCGAGCTGCTCTGGTCGCAGCAAAAACTGAACCGCCCTCGCCGTGAAGTCCTGGCGCCGTACGTCTCGGTCGACAAAGGTGTGCCGGATGAAGCCTCCGCCTTACAGGGCGCTTGCGATATCGTCGCCGAGCGATGGTCGGAAGATGTCGGGGCGCGACGGTGGATGCTCACTCAGGCCACTGAGAATGGCCTGATTGTGTCACAGGTCAAACGCGGCAAGAAGGAAGAAGGCAGCAAGTTCGAGATGTATTTCGATTTCCGGGAGCCCTGCCGACGGATCGCCTCCCACCGATTCCTGGCCATGCAACGTGGTGAGGCGGAAGGGATTCTGCGCCTGGAACTGGCTCTGGACGACGCGCGAGCGCTGCGCTGGTTGACCGACAAATGGCTGATCAACACACAGTTCGAGTTCCATTCGGAACTGCGAACCACCGTCGAGGATTGCTACCAGCGGCTCCTGTTGCCGGCAACCGAGTCTGCCATATTCCAGCAGTTGAAGGATCGCTCCGACGAGGAAGCCATTAGCGTCTTCGCGAAGAACTTGCGTGAGTTGCTGCTGGCCGCGCCCGCCGGTCCGCATGTCACGCTGGGTATCGATCCCGGATTCCGCACGGGGTGCAAGATGGCGGTCGTCGACGGGACCGGCAAGTTCCTCGCCCATACGACGATCTACCCTACGCCTCCCCGGTCTGACGTCGACCACGCGACCCGGACCCTCGTCGACTGGATCGCACGATACGACGTACGCCTGATCGCAATAGGCAACGGCACTGCGTCGCGCGAAACCGATGCCTTCGTGTCCGACGTCATTCAGGCGCTCGATCGGCAAGTCACGAAGGTCGTGGTCAGCGAGTCCGGAGCATCCATCTACTCGGCGAGTGAGATTGCGGCCAGCGAGTATCCTGAACTGGACTTGACCGTGCGGGGAGCAATCAGCATCGCGCATCGCCTGCAAGACCCGCTCGCTGAGCTTGTCAAGATCGATCCAAAATCGATCGGCGTGGGCCAGTATCAGCACGACGTCAACCAGACCCTGCTACGCAAGAGCCTGGAACGGGAAGTCGAGTCATGCGTGAACCTGGTGGGCGTCGACGTGAATCTGGCGAGTGCCCCGTTGTTATCCTACGTCGCGGGGATTGGGCCCAAGCTCGCGGAACGTATCGTGAAGTACCGCGACGAACACGGCCGATTCACGAATCGCCGCCGCCTGCTGGATGTGCCGAAGCTAGGTCAAAAGGCTTTCGAACAGGCCGCGGGGTTCCTGCGGATTCGCGCGGGAGATCAGCCCCTGGATGATTCCGCCGTACATCCCGAGAGCTATTACATCGTCGAGAAGAAGGCGAGCCGGCTGAATGTGGCACCGCGTGAGTTGGTCGGTAACGTCGCACTGGTGCAGCGCCTGCGCGGAGACGAGTTCGTCGACCAGCGCGCCGGCCAGCTAACGGTCCAGGACATCCTGAGCGAGCTCGCCAAGCCGGGGCGTGATCCGCGAAACGAGTTTCGAGTCGTGCAGTTTGCGGAAGGGGTTCAAGAACTGTCCGATCTGCGCCCCGGAATGATCGTCGAGGGGGTCGTGACAAACGTGACTCGTTTCGGAGCATTCGTGGATGTGGGCGTCCATCAGGACGGTCTCATCCACATCTCGCAGCTCGCCAATCAGTTTGTCCAGGACCCATCCGAGGTGGTGTCGGTGGGCGACATCGTCCGGGTGAAAGTGATCGAGGTCGACGCGCCTCGCCGACGCATCGCCTTGTCACGCAAACAGGCTTTCTAGCGCCGCTTCGACTTCACAAGTTTGCAGTCAGCCGTCCGGTGCCTAAGGCACAAGCGGCCAGATAGGAACGGATCAAGGAAGTCAGCTCACCAACAGGGCGTTGACGTGCGGGTCGGAGGCGGCAGGCGAGAACATCCGCATGTAGGGGAAACGCCGCGCATTGGACTTCGCCATATCGTTGTGCTCTCCGAGCGGAGGACCATGAGGCCAACGCGGACTCAACTCAGCGATCTCGGTGGCCTCTGCGGGACATCTCCCTCCGGGATACCGCTCCCCGCCGCTCTTGCTGGAAGACGGCGGCTCGACCATGCTGGGCGCTCCGAACGGGTCGCTCACCTGGCAAGGAGAGGTATCGTGATTCCATCTCGACAAGCGCTCATGGGTTCACTCAGCGCCAGTCTCGCCCTGGCGTGTTCGTTCGCGGCGGAGGCAAGTGCAGCCGATCCGCCGCGTCCCCACATCGTGTTCGTCATGGCGGACGATATGGGGTGGGGCGAGACGGGGTATCGGCAACATCCTGTCCTGCGAACCCCGCAACTGGATGCGATGGCCGCGAATGGCCTGCGGTTCGAGCGGTTCTATGCCGGATGTCCGGTGTGCTCTCCGACACGGGCCAGTGTACTGACCGGGCGTTCGCCCGATCGGGCCGGTGTCCTCAGTCACGGCTATGCATTGCGCTTGCAGGAAAAGACGATCGCCCCGGCGCTGCAGCAGGCCGGCTACATCACGGGCCATTTCGGCAAATGGCATCTCAACGGCTACCGCGGCCCCGGTGCACCGGTGCTGGCCGATGACCCGCGTGCTCCGGGCGCCTTCGGATTCGATGAATGGGTGTCGGTGACGAACTTCTACGACGTCGATCCTTTGATGAGCCGCCAAGGCAAGATCGAACCACTTACGGGCGACTCGTCGGAGGTAGCGGTCGCGGAGGCCTTGCAGTTTATCGATCGGCATCGCGGAGAAGGGCGGCCCCTGTTTGCTGTGATCTGGTTCGGGTCGCCGCATAGCCCCTTCCGGGCGCTGCCCGCCGACAAGGCGCCGTTTGCGGAACTCGACGAGTCCTCCGCGCACCATTACGGCGAACTGGCGGCGATGGACCGCAGCATTGGCACGTTGCGAGCCAAGCTGCGCGAATGGCAGATTGCAGACAACACGCTGCTCGTGTTCTGCAGCGATAACGGCGGGCTGCCGGCCATCCAACCGGAAACGGTCGGCGTGCTGCGCGGGAACAAGGGGACCGTCTACGAAGGAGGTCTCCGAGTGCCAGGTATCATCGAGTGGCCGGAGACCATTCGGCCGCGGGTAACGGGCTTCCCGGCCTGCACGATGGACCTGTTTCCCACCGTCGCGGATATTGCCGGGCTGCCCGCCGAAGTGTTCGTGCAGCCCCTCGATGGCATCAGCCTGCGCCCGCTCTTCGCGTCCGATGTCGCCCCGCGCAGCAAGCCGATCCCCTTTCGCTATGGTAAGGCCGCGGCGCTGGTGGACGGCTCCTACAAGTTGCTTACGACCAATGTGGCTGGCGGTCGCTTTGAACTGTACAACCTGGACACGGACATGCAGGAAAGCCACGAGCTGAGCGACGAACAGCCACAGGTGTTCGAGCGGCTGAAACAGGAACTACTCGCCTGGAATACCTCCGTCGATGCGAGCTTTGCGGGAGCGGACTATCCCGAGGGCCGCGTAAGCCCGCCGGATCCGGCTCCGCAGGCCTGGTACGACAGTCCGGCGTATCAGCCTTACTTACACCACTGGAAGGACCGTTGGGAGTTTCGGTCCTACCTCACGCCTAGCGGCAAGGCCAAAGCCAAACAGACCGGTAAGAAACGAGCCGCCAAGAAGGCCGCGCCCGCGAAGGGAGGTCAGCCGTGATGCAGGAAGGCCCCCTGGTTGTGGCTCCGAGCCCGACTCCGTTTCGAGATGACGATGCGGTGGACTATAGCTCCATCGAACGCAATGTGAACCGCTGGCTCGAGACGCCGCTGTCTGGATTTGTATTGAACTCGGAAAACGGGGAAGAAGCGTTCCTGTCGGAGACCGAGCGACTGGAGGTCGTGCGGACGGTCCATCGAGTGGCTGGTGCCCGCAAGCTGCTGATCGCCGGCATCGACAACCCGTCGGTCACGGAAACCTTGCGGCTCGCCGAATCGCTGGTGCGCGTCGGCGCCGAGCTGATCCGCATCCGGATTCCCCGTCTGACGGCGAACGTGCGGGGCTATTTCGAGCAGGTCATTCCGCGGGTCTCCGTGCCGGTGATCGTAATCCACCAGCCGGCACCGGGGACGTTTCTGAGCGGAGGAGCGGCTTCGCTGAGCACCTCCGCGGAGCTGATCGGCGAGCTCGTCGCCCGGGACAATGTTTTCGGCTATATCGCGTCCGCGGACTTGCGGTTCGAGTCGCGGGTGCGGACCTTTGTCCCGGCAAACAAGCGATTCTGGACCGGCAACGGGAGCCTGCTGTTGCCCGGTGTGGCGATCGGCGCGAATGGGGCCTGCATGATGCTGGGGAACGTCGCGCCGCGCGAGTGTGTCGAGGTCGTGCGGCTGGCGCTCGGCGGCAACCTGGTTGATGCACAGCGCCTGCACACGCGGCTCGTAGAGCCGGATTGGCAGATCCTGTCGCGTGGCGCAGCGGGTCTGAAAGCAGCGCTGCAGTTGCTCGGCTTCGACGTGGGCGTTCCTCGAGCACCGCAGGCACGCTGCTCGCCGGACGATGTCGAACGGATCCGGCAGGCCATGCAGCGGGCCGGGCTGCTCGCCTAGCCCCTTCGCCAGAGAGCGGGCGAACGGTTCCGCTCGACCCCGCGTCGGCTTTACCGTTTTTTTGCCGCCTTTTGACTGGCCTTCTTCGGCGAAGGCTTACGCGCGCCCGCACCTTCGAAGGCGGGAGGGATCGTGCCGCGTTCCCATTCGGCAATTACCTCGGTGAAATGCGCCACGCGCTCCGGCCGCTGTTCCGCCAGGTTTTGCGTTTCACCGAGATCGGTGGACAGATCATAGAGTTCCGGCGGTCCGCCACGGTTGCGGACGAACTTCCACGTCCCCTCACGCACCGCGTGATTCCCCTGCGGGCCCAGCGACCGCCAGAACAGGCGCGCATGCGGCGCCCCACTCCGGACGCCGGTCAAATAGGGTACGAGATCGACGCCATCCAGGATCCGGTCGGCAGGCGGAACGGCTCTAGCGACGGCCGCGGCCGTGGGCAGGAAGTCGAGCGAGCTGACCGGCTGATCATACACGCCGGCGTTCAGTCGGGCCGGCCAGCTGACGAGGAACGGCACACGAATTCCTCCTTCGTACACCTGTCCCTTCGCACCGCGCAAAGGCGAGTTGTCCGTGAAGTTGCCCAGGTTGCGGAACCGCAGATCCGGACCGCCATTGTCGCTGACGAAAAAAACAAGCGTGTTGTCACGCTGTCCCGTCGCGTCGAGTTGCCCGAGAACTCGTCCGATCGCCGCATCCATGCTGCAGACCATCGCCGCGTAGGTACGACGGTTGGTATCGGCGATGGACGCCAGTTTGTCGAGCCAGTCTGCCGGCGCCTGCAATGGCGTATGCGGTGCGTTGAAAGCCAGATAGAGGAACCACGGTCGTTCGGCGTTGGCATGCCGCTTCACAAAGCTGGCGGCTTCTTCGCCGAACTGATCGGTCAGGTATGCCGTCTGGGCCTCGTCCTGTCCGTTGCGGTTCAGCGGAATCGTGTATTCGACGCCGCCCCGATCACCCGGAAAATACTGGTGGCCGCCGCCGAGAATGCCAAAGTACTCGTCGAATCCCCGCCGCAACGGATGGAACTGAGGATGGGCTCCCAGATGCCACTTGCCGACGGCGCCCGTCCAATACCCGACGCTCTGCAGGAGTTGCGACAGGGTGATCTGGTCGAGCGGCAAACCTTCGACGGTGCTCTCGGGCAGCCACGCAGGATTGTTCTCGTGTCCAAAGCGGTGCTGGTAGCGTCCGGTCAGCAGGCCGGCGCGCGTCGGGCTGCAAAACGGATGCGACACATAGCCGCTCGTACACCGGACGCTGACCGCTGCGAGCCGATCGAGATGGGGAGTCGGAATCTCCGTCGAGCCTTGAAAGCCGAGGTCATGGTAACCGAGATCATCGGCCACGATGATCAGCACGTTCGGCCGACCACGCGACGCCTGCGTTTCCTCCGCCACCAGCGGGAGGCTAGCCGCAAACAAAAACACACTTCCCGCAAGACACGAACGAATCATGGTGCTGCTCTCATAACGATCGGCAAACTTGTGCCCGATCCGCGCTGGTCATCCTTAAAGATTACGGGAGTATATCAATACCTTACGGAAGATTCCTCTGGCGGAACGTGCGGTTACCGCGGTAAGGACAGCGCACCCGGCAATACCGCTGGGCAGGAGCGATCCTTCCGAGTCGATCCATCCTTCGATGGATTGGACCGCCAAGCGCCTCGCCTGAATTTCCTCCGGCGCCCGCGCAGCGACGAGCCTCGTGCAGGACGGCTTCGCCTCAGCATACGGCAGAATATCGCCAATTCAGCTGACTCCTCCAGCTGCGGATTAGACAAGTTCTTGAGAAAGTAACGAAGGGGAAGCGGCACTCGCCTAGAAATTCCACTGGTAGTGCATGTAGAAGAAGTTGGCATCCCCCCGGAACGGAACTCCTGGCGTGAGCCGATAGTAATCGCCCGCGAAGAAATGGGAATAGCCAAAGAGCAGATCCATACGCGGATTTAAGGTGACCGTAGCAGCCAGATCGATCTCGTGACCCAGTTCGCGGCTGCCGGGCGTGCTGCCGGGCGCAAAGGGAGTCATGTTCACGTTGTAGGGCGTGTCGGCGTTGGAATCCAAGAACAGATAGTAGTACCACACCAGCAGCTTGAGCCGCTCGCGCGGTTGCATGGTGAGCTGGACGTTCGGAGACTGGATATTGCTGCGAGCGAAGAGATCCATGAAACCGAGATACTTGTGGGCCAACGGGAACAGGTGGTTAAAACCGTTGCCAGCTCCCCGGGCATTCCCCCCCGAGGCCCAGTCGTAGTAGCACCATAGCTGCGGCTTCCAGCAGGCGTCGACCCATTTGTAGCCAAGTCCGCCGGTCGCGAATCCGGCGACGTGATTCGTTCCCGACGTGTTGTCGCCCAACTGCAGGCCGCCTTCGGCTTCCCACAGCCACGCATCGCGGCTGCCAAGCCACCGCCCACCAAGCGTCGTGAAATGGAAGTTGTTCGCCCCCGTGGCGTTATTGTATTGTATGGCAAACGCATCGATCGTCTGCCCTTCGATTCCCTTGTAGGTCCCCCACAGCCCGAAGAACTCTTGATCGTAATTGGGGCTATCGAACGCGTTCGGGTCGACGATCACCGGGCGAGTCGCGAAGGCATCGATGTTCCAATCCTCGCCTTGCCAGAACAGCTTGATACCCTCAAACGTCCGACGCGTGTTGGCCCAGTCCAGAGGGGAAACCAGACGTTCGGAACCGTACAGCAACTCCTGCCGGCCGATGCGGAACCAGAGATCTCCGCATTGTTCGCTAAGCTTGACATCGCCGAACAAGTTCAGCATGTCGGAGCGATTCACCTCGATGATGCGCGGAGCAAAGTTCTCATAGTTGCTTTCCGCATCGATGTATTCGCCATAGAACCGCAGACGATCGCCATAGCGCGCATTGGCAAAGAGGCGCGTGCGATGGAGCAGGAAATCGTCGTCGTTGCCGGTCAATCCCAGGCTCCGGTGATTTCGTTCCGCATGGTAGCGCGCTCGGTATTGCCCACCCAGGTCCAGCATCCAACAATCACCGATCGGCATCTGTTTGAGCCGTTCGCCGAAGTGCCAATCCTCATAGGCGGGATCTGTGACATAGGTAAAGTTGTTGTTGTAGAACAACGGCGCATAGGCGGTCGCGACGGCTTGCTTCAACTTCGCGGCCTGTGCCGCCTGGCATGCCTCGCACGGACGGGACGGTTGCGAAGATTGGCACACCGAGCATGAGCACCCGGACGACACGGTCTCGGTCCCACCGGAATGGGCCGAGGACCTCTTCCAGGCTGCTTCGGAAGTGACGGGAACATCCGTCGAATCGCCGTCGACCACGACAGGATCGGCGGCAGCCGTCGATTGCCCAGGCGCAGGAACAGCCCTGCCGAGGAGAAGGGCCATGATCAGCAGGCAGTATCGGCACGGCATTCCGGGCACTCCTTAGCGACAAGAGAGGGGATCGCTGAGGTTGGTATCGGAATGTGTGAAGGTTCACTGCACCTAGCGATGGCCGCGTTCGCCAAGTTTACGCAGCCCCTACGATTCACGCATGATTTGTGCGTCCGTGCACGCTTCCCGAGGCCGTGCGCCCGATTCGGCACGCGACTAGGCGGCACCACGAGACGGATCCTCCCTTATTCCGTCGGGTGCGAGTCCGGCCGTCGCTCATTCGCCGCCCGTGGGTGGCGGTGAAGCCGGTGCCGTAACTGCCGTGGCCGGTTTTTCCTTGCCTTGCTCGAACCACTTGTGCTCAGGCCGAGCGAGAATCTCCGCGAGAACCTGTTCGACGGCGTCGGCTTCCGCCTTCTTACCGCTCTCCGCAGCAGCATGGGCGATTTCGCGGGCCTGCGGGATCAGTTCCTGATAGAAACGCTCGGCAACCTCGAACGTGCCGTGCCAGTGCGCGTAGTCCGGAGCCATCA
>JBFWYF010000192.1:0-9930 GCA_050186685.1 Pirellulaceae bacterium | reverse complement strand
CACCTTGCGCGAAGTGCCGGGCTGGTTGGTCTTGACGAAGAAGCCGATTCGGCCTAATGAATCCGAACTCGGCCGGAATCCGCGCAGTCGCAGCGCTCGACTGCGGGCTGCTGCGTGGCACGCCTGACTCAGAACGTTGCGCGTTAGGACGAGCCGGTACAGCAATCTGCCGCCCGGATTGCGGTGGAAGGAGATTCACGGATGAATCACGGTGGTCGCATAGGGTTGTTGGCCTGCTCGGTCACGCTCTTAATCGTAGGCGTCGTCTGTCTGCGCAATCGGATTGGTCCCGTGCATGCGCCGCCGGCGTTTGTCCCCGCCGAAGACCAGAGGCCGAACGGCTCGCAAGCTGGCCGGGCGTCGCAGCCCACGGTCCTGACGAGCGATCCGAGGAGTGACGCCACCGGTCTCCCGGCCGGGGCCTGGCCAGGTGGTGGCCGAGTACCGGGAGCGGAGTCACCTTTGCCCGGCACTTATCCTGAATCGAGCTACCCCGGACCGTCGTATCCGGGGCCCACCTATCCGGTGAATTCGGACCAGATGCCGCAACCCATTCCGTACGGCGAGGGACCGCCGCCTGGCGAGGTTCCGCCAGGGTCGGAGCTCCGCGCCATTCCTCAGACTTTCTATCCGGCAGCCGCGGGGCCGGCTGTAGCCCAGGTGGCCTATACGGATAACCGCGTCGCGGCGGCGGGGGACGGGAGCGATGGCGCGTTGTCTCCGGTCATGGCCGCCGCAGGGCCAGAGCTCCACGTGCCAGCCAATCCCGCGTCGGTTCCAACGGAACTGCCCGATAGCGCCTTGTGGCCGGTCATGGTGACGACGCGCGCCAACGACAGTCTCTGGTCGGTATCCGAACAGGCGTACGGAGTGGGGCTGTACTATCGCGCGTTGTTTGCCTGGAATCGCGATGTCATTCCGCGTCCCGATCGTATCGACGCTGGAGTGCAGCTGATGATTCCGTCGCTCGACGATTTGCGCCAACGCTATCCTGAGCTGTGCCCGCCTCCGGCACGCCGGTAGTGCACGGCCCGCCCAGAGTGGTCCGCCGGGCTCCGGCGATGCCGCGCTCTCTCAGCGCTCATCACTCACCTTGACACGGCCTGGGCGACAGTCGATGGTGGGTTCGATGGGTGCTGCTCTCTTGCGAGCTGCCGGTGGGGCCCACGGTCGTTGGGATAGCGAAAGGACTATACCTTGCCACGTCAGTTGCGTATCGGGCTGGCGCAGATCGCGCCGCGGCTGGGAGACAGAGACCACAATCTTCAGGTGCATCGCGAATTCCTCGCTCGGGCGCGCGGTGAAGGGGCGGATCTGGTGGTGTTTCCCGAGCTGTCGTTGACCGGCTATTTCCTCCGCGACATGGTGCCGGACGTCGCGTTGCCGGCGGATGCGGCGGAATTGCGGGAGCTCGTGGCGGGTGACGCGGACGTCGTCGTCGGCTTTGTCGAACGGTCGGCGCGGCACCGCTTCTACAACAGTGGCCTGTATGCGGAACGGGGCGCATTACGGCACGTCCACCGCAAGGTCTATCTGCCGACCTACGGACTGTTTGATGAGCAACGGTATTTCGCGGCCGGACACCGGATTCAGGCGTTTGACACGGAGCGGTTCGGACGCGTGGGGCTGCTCGTCTGCGAAGACTTTTGGCACTTGTCGGCCGCGGCGGTGATGCAGGCCGAAGACGTCGATGTATTGGTCTGCATCGCCAATTCGCCCGGCCGAGGGGTACAGCATTCCGAGTTTGCGACGGCCACCGTGTACGACCATGTCTGCCGTTCCTATGCCGTCCTGCTCGGCGCCGTCGTCGTGCTCGTCAATCGAGCGGGTTACGAAGACGGCTTGTGTTTCTGGGGCGGCAGTCGCGTGATCAGTCCGAGTGGGGATGTGCTGGCGCTGGCGCCTCAGTTGGACGAGTCGCTGACGGTCGCCACGGTCGACTGGGCCGACGTGCGACGGGAAAGAACCATGACGCCGCTGGCTCGCGACGAGCGGTTATTGCTGACGATCGAGGAACTGAAACGCGTGAAGCGACGCATGTACGATGAACGTGATTGAGCTCGCCAATCAGGGATTGCGGATCGACCGTCAGCTGGTCACGACGGTGCTGGCCGGATTTATTCGCAACGAGATCTATCGCACAGGGTTTCGCCGCGCGGTACTCGGCTTGTCCGGCGGTGTGGACTCGTCGGTGGTGGCGTATCTGGCTGCCCGGGCGCTGGGCCCCGAGAATGTGCTGGCGGTCACGATGCCGTACAAAACGTCGAGTGCAGCGACTCGCAGCGATAGCGCCGCGGTCGTGGAGCAACTGGGTGTTCAGACAATCGACGTTCCGATCACGGACCAGATCGACGCGTACTTCCGGCAGTTCCCGGAGGCCACACAATTGCGGTTGGCGAACAAGTGCGCGCGGGAGCGGATGACGGTGCTGTACGACCAAAGCGTTTCGTTCGCGGGGTTGGTACTCGGCACAAGCAACAAGAGCGAGTTGCTCCTTGGATACGGGACTCAATTTGGCGACATGGCCTCCGCCATCAATCCCATCGGAGACTTGTACAAGTCGCAGCTCTATCCGCTCGGCGAGTATCTCGGCGTTCCCGAAAGTGTGCTGCGGAAGGCACCGACGGGCGACTTGTGGATTGGCCAGACCGACGAAGAAGAGCTCGGCTTTGCCTATGCCGAGGTCGACCGGCTGCTGTACCTGCTGGTTGATCGTCGTTGGCAGGTGGCCGAGTTGATCGAAGCGGGATTCGAATCCTCGTTTGTCGAACGCGTAATCCAGCGCGTGCGGCGCAACCACTATAAGCGGCGACTGCCGATTATCGCCAAGCTGTCGACGCGGACGATGGATCGGGATTTCCGCTATGCACGCGACTGGGGTACGTAGGCGGAGGAGGCACGGCGATGTCGGTATGGTGTTGGTTGACGGATCGGCTCGCGGGGCGTCGCCAGGTGGAGACGCCGAGCGCGGATTCGGGCCAGGCGAGCGGCCAGTGGGATGTGCTGATCTACACGCGTCCCGGCTGCCACCTGTGCGAGGAAGCGGAACAGGTGCTCGGGCGATATGGCTTGACCCCGCGCGAGGTGAATATCGACGAAGAGCCGGCACTGAGGGCCCGCTACACGGACTGTGTGCCGGTCGTGGTCATCGACGGTCAGGAGCGGTTCCGGGGCCGAGTCAATGAAGTGTTATTGCGGCGTCTATTGCGAGATCGCGACCGTAAGCATCTCCCGTAGCGGACGTCGCCAAGACTTCCGGCTCCGCGATCTTCGCCGCGATCGCGGCGTCTGGCGACTTCCGCTATAGGTGGAAAACAAGTTGGCGTCCCCACCCGTGGCCGTTAAGCTATCCACTACCACGGATACGAATCCAAGTCGAGGTGTTACCATGCTGCAGCTGGTTGGTCGTACGGGGCGTGTTTGTGACGGCATTCACCGACGGCAGTTGCTGGAGGCCGGGGGAGCGGGACTGCTCGGGCTATCCCTTCCCAAGTTGCTGGCAGCGGAAGCTGCGCAACCGGCGCGCCGACCTCGCGCGAAGTCGGTGGTGTTTCTTTTCTTGTTCGGTGGTCCCAGCCAGCTGGAAACGTGGGACATGAAACCGGACGCGCCGAGCACCTTGCGGGGGCCGTTCCAGCCGATCGCGGCGCGCACGCCGGGGCTGCGAGTCTGTGAGCATCTGCCGCGCTGCGCGGCCATTTCGGATAAATTCGCGGTCATCAAGACGATGACGCACGGGTACAACGACCACAGCGGAGGAGGCCATTACATTCAGACGGGCCACAAGTGGCATCTGCCGATCGGAGGTGGCTTCAACGTCACGCCCGAGGACTGGCCGTCGATGGGATCGGTGGCGAAATGGACGATGGACAAGGCGGGGACGGCGGCTCGCGACATTCCCCCGTATGTGGTCGTGCCGAACTTCCTCGGCCGGTTGCAGGAGTACCGCACTCAGCTGCGGCGTCCCGGCGAGACTGCTGGCTGGCTGGGCCGGGCTTACGATCCGTTAAACACGCGTATCGATAAGCGCGATGCGAAGGACAACCCGTACTTCCGGGATTGCACGGACGACGAATTGCGGTTCGAGGTCGAGGGGCTGGAAGAGCGGGCGGGCATTACTCTGAATCGGCTCCAAAGTCGCCGTTCGTTGCTGGACCAGTTCGATGACGAGCGCCGGCTGGCGGACCGTTCGGCGCGGGTCGCGGCGTTCGACCAATTCCGGCAGCAGGCCATGGCGCTGGTCTCGTCGCCGAAGACTCGGGAGGCTTTCGACATTCGCCAGGAACCGTCGGATGTCCGCGACCGGTATGGCCGGAACCTGTTCGGCCAGTCGACGCTGGTCGCGCGGCGTCTGGTGGAGGCCGGCGTACGTTTCACGACGGTGCACTACGACGCGGTAGACGGCTACAGCTGGGACTCGCATATCAGCAGCGAGCATCTCGAGAAGCATCTCATCCCCGGGCTCGATTGTGCGCTGAGTGCGCTGTTGACCGACCTGGACGATCGCGGATTGCTCGACGAGACGTTGGTGGTCGCCATGGGTGAGATGGGGCGCACTCCGTCGGCGACAGGGAAGTGGGGACGGGGGCATTGGAGCACCCTGTTCCCGGCCGTGGTGGCGGGGGCTGGCATTCGGGGTGGTGTGATCTTTGGTGAGACGGACAAGGACGCGGCCTATCCGGTCAGCCATCCGGTCTCGCCTGAGGATCTGGCAGCCACGATTTATCACGCTTTGGGCATCGATCACACGGGGCGCATTTACGACGTCCAGGGTCGGCCGCACGAGATCGTAGCCAGCGGTACGCCCGTGTTGTCCCTGTTTGGCTGAGCCTTCCTGACCGCACGTGCCCGCCGTTCGTAGCCACGTTCGCCGTAACGTGGGAGCGCCTGGCCCCGGCGTTCTTCGCCCCCCTATCTGGCGATAGGGGCTACCAGCGTGGTCCGCGGGGGCCCGACGTTTCTCTGCGCCTCCCTCCGGGCTCTCGAAACTTTCCCCTGCCCGGCGGGTTCAATGGAGGTCGTTCACGAGGAAGGAGCCTGGCGGCTGCAATAGATGGTCTTCTTCGGCCGTTAGGTAGGAGAGTCGCTTGGCCGACCACATCGGACGACTAGGTGGAGCGCCCTGGACTTGTCGAGCCTCCGCCTCGTGTTCCGCGACGCTTATCTGCGCCGCCGCTCAGCATGTTGGTCGGACTGCAATTCGGATGGGAGTCGAGTATGGAGTCAGAGAGAGTGGGTACCGGGTGGAACGTCGCCGGGCATCGGAGGAAGTTTCTCGCTCATGCGGCAACGAGCGCAGCTTTGGTCGCAGTCCCGCGGTGGTTTTCGCAGCCGGGGCTGTTTGCCGAAGAGCTGATTGCGACACCCAGCTTGACGGAAGGCCCATTCTATCCCGACAAGTTGCCGCTGGACACAGATAACGACTTGTTGATCGTCAACAACTCGATTACCCCGGCGGTCGGCGCAATTACGCATTTGACTGGTCGCGTGCTGCAGTCCAATGGCGCGCCGATCCGGAATGCCTTTGTGGAAATCTGGCAGGTAGACAATCAGGGAGCGTACTTGCATAGCGGGACGGGCAACCGGGACCGGCGTGATGTCAACTTCCAGGGCTACGGCCGATTTCTGACGGATTCCAAGGGGCAGTATTACTTCCGAACGATCAAGCCGGTGCCCTATCCGGGGCGGACGCCACACATTCATGTCGGGATCAGCCGTAACGGCCGGCGCATTTTTACGACGCAGCTGCTGATCAACGGCCATCCGCAGAATGCGAGCGACATGGTGTTTCGGCAAGTGCGGGACGCCATCGCCCGCGAGACGATTCTGGTGGATTTCCAACCGTTGTCCGATTCGAAGCTTGGCGAATTGACGGCCCATTTCGACATCGTGATCGGGCGTACGGTCGAGGAACGCGACGACGGCCAGCTGCGCGGCGGCATCGGGCCAGCCGATCGAGAGCGGGGGCGAGGTTGAACGCCGGGCGCGGGGCGTCCGGTGATGGAAAGACATATTCGAGACTTGAGTGCCATGACAACGGTAACCAGTACTGATAGGAAAGGACGTGCGATGACTCACAATGCGAAAACCTGGCGGCGGATGTTGGCGGAGACCATGGTTCTGGGAGGTGTAGCGTGTCTGGCGAGTGCTCAGCCGCCGGGTGACGGGCCTGGGGGGCCCGGTGAGCCGCGTGGGCCCGGTGCGTTTCTCATGCGGATGCCGATCATCGCGGCTTTGGATGCGAACCGCGACGGCGAGATCTCGACGCAGGAGATGGAAAACGCGGTGGCCGCATTGAAGGGTCTGGATAAGGACAAGAACGGGACGTTGTCGGCCGAAGAGCTGCGACCGGAATTTGGCGGACCGGGGGGCGGAGGATTCGGAGGCGGAGGCGGATTTGGCGGGGGCTTTGGTGGCCGCGGTGGTCCGCCGGGCGGATTTGGAGGCGGACGGCCGGAAGGCGGCGCCGGTCCGACGGCCGAAGAACGCGTGGCACGCTTGATGGAGCTGGATGGGAACAAGGACGGCAAGCTCGGCAAGGACGAACTGTCGGAGCGGATGCAGGGGCTGCTGACACGCGCTGATGCGGACAAAGACGGATTCGCGACAAAAGAGGAACTACTGGAACTGGCACGCCGGGAAGAGTCGGCGGCTCGCGACGGTGGCCCGGAGGGGGGCCGTGGCGGCTTCGGTCGGCCCGGTGGTGGCCCGCCCGAGGGAGCTGGCCGATTCGGTGGCGGGCGCGAGGGCGATCGGGGAGGATTTGGACCGCCCAGCCCCGAAGCGTTTGTCGCTCGGGCGATGCAGTTTGACGCTGACAATGACGGCAAGCTCGACGCACGCGAACTGGGCGCGATGGCCGCACAGATGATGCGCGGCCCGGGTGGACCACGCGGCGAAGGGGATCGGCCCGCCGGAGCGGGACGCGGTGACGGGGAACGACGTCGCGATGGCGATCGGCCTGAACGCCCCCGCCGACCGGACTCCGAATAGCGGCATCGGACACAACCCCAGGAGGTTCTCAAAATGGCCGCATGGTGGAATCAGCGTAGTACGTTCTGGATGGGTGTCGGCGTGTGGACGTGTTGTGCCGCAAGCATCGCGGCGGCTGCCGACTGGCCGCGTTTTCGCGGGCCGAATGGTTCCGGGACCAGTCCCGATCCGCAGGCCCCACCCACGAGCTGGTCGCCGACCGAGCGTGTGAAATGGAAGGTGGCGCTGCCGGGGCCCGGATCGTCGTCGCCGATCGTTGCTGGAAATCGGATCTTCCTGACCTGCTGGTCCGGCTACGGCGTGGATCAGGAGGGCGGCCGTCTGGAGGATCTCCGCCGGCACCTCGTCTGCATCGATCGGCGTACGGGGGCGATTCAGTGGAAGTCGTCCGTCGCCCCCGATCTCCCGGAAGATCGGTATGGCGGTATGTTTGCTCAGCACGGTTACGCTTCCCACACGCCCGTTACCGATGGCGAACACGTCTACGCCTATTTCGGCAAGAGCGGCGCCGTCGCCTACGACATGGACGGCAAGCTGCTCTGGCAGAAGAAGCTGGGCACCGAGTTGGATCCTCGCGGTTGGGGATCGGCGTCCAGCCCGATATTGTTCCAGAACTTGCTGATCGTCACGGCCAGCGCGGAAAGCGAAGCCCTGGTGGCTCTCGACAAACGGACGGGCGAACAGGTCTGGCGGCAGGAAGCGTCGGGCCTGAATGGCACCTGGGGCACACCTGTGCTGGTCGAGGTGGATGCGAGCCGCACGGACCTGGTATTGGGTGTCCCGGGCGAAGTCTGGGGATTTAACCCGGAGACGGGCAAGCTGCGGTGGTACTGCCAGATCGCCTCGGCGGATCAGTATTGCGCCAGTGTCGTCGCGGCAGACGGCGTGATTTACGCTCTCGAGGCCCGCGGGGGTGGTTCGACGGCCATCCGTGCCGGTGGCGATGGGGACGTGACCAGCACGCACGTCCTGTGGCAAGGTAAGGACGCCAATCGCATTTCGTCGCCTGTGGTGCATGAGGGACGCGTGTACCTGGTGGCCGGCCGCGTATTCAAATGCCTGGATGCGAAGACCGGGGATCGGCTGTATCAGGAGCGATTGGTCGGCACGAGCGGGGAAGCATCGGCCGGCGGCGACGCGTCTGGCGGCCGTGCTCCCGGCGAAACTCGAGTTGGCTTTGGTGGTCGCGGTGGATTCGGACGGGGTGGCGGACCCGGCGGTTCCGTCGAATATGCCTCGCCCATTCTGGCAGGCGGCAAGATCTATATCACCGAGCGCAACGGAGACGTCTTTGTCGTCGCTGCACGGGCGACGTTCGAGCAGCTGGCCGTGAACCGAGTGGCCGCCGGAACGGACGACGATTACAGTGCGACGCCTGCGGCCAGCAATGGTGAACTGTTCCTGCGGTCCAGCCGTTATTTGTACTGTATCTCCGAGAAATGATCGTGGCGCCGGTAGCGGAAATCGTGTGCTTCGTGGTCCACTTCCGGTAAAGCATTTCGGGCGAGCGCCCCAGTGTCGGATGATGCCGCGTTAGCAAACCCACATTGTTGCTGCTCCCTAGGGTGTGAACGGTTATGCGGCGTCGTAAGACTTCCGTGGAGCTCCAGAGAGGTCTTTTCCACGTCGAGCAATTACCCGGTGCCGGTCGGCGAATGGCTGCGAGCGGCGGAGAACCTAGGCGCGCGGATGGAATTGCTGGTGGACTTTCTTCAGCCGGGATTGCTCGACGTGGGTGTAGATCTGGGTTGTGGCGATACTGGCATGTCCGAGCATTTCCTGAACCTGGCGCAGGTCCGCTCCGCCGGCCAGCAGATGCGTGGCGAAGCTGTGGCGCAGCGTGTGGGGACTGATCGAGGCAGGGGCCCCAGCACGTAATGCATATCGCTTGACCAGCTCCCAGATCGTTTCGCGGCGGAGCCGCTTGCCGCTCCGGGACAGCAGAATCCACTCCGGCGGAGTGTTCGCGCGAGCGGCCAGCTGCGGACGTTCGTCCCGCAGGTACGTTTGCACGCTGGTCGCGGCCAGCTGCCCCAGCGGCACGACGCGCTGCTTGTTCCCCTTACCGTGACAGATACAGTAGCGCTCGTCTAATCGCAGGTCGCTCATCCGTAAGTGCGAGATCTCCGAGGCTCGGCACCCGGTCGCGTACAGGAGTTCCAGCAACGCGCGATCGCGCTTCCAGTAGGGATCGTACGCACGCGGAGCCTGGAGGAACGCTTCGATCTGCTGCGGCGAGAGAACCTCGGGGACTCGTTCCCACAGTTTCTGGCTGCCCAGCAGTTCGGCCAGGTTGTCCTGCAAGACGCCTTCCAACTGAAGGTATCGCAGGAACATGCGCAGGCCTACGATGTGGCGGGCGATGCTGGAGGGGGCGAGTGACTGCTGGTGAAGCCAGGCGGCAAAATCCGAATAGTCGGCAATGGTCAGCGTGGTGACGCTGCGGCCTGAAGCCCAGGTATGGAAACGCCGGATGTCGCGCTCGTAGGCGGCCACCGAGTTTGTGGCCAGGCGGCACTCGCCGCGCAGGTAGTCGATAAAGCCGGTTACCCAGGTCTCGGAGTTGGGCGCTGCGCGGGGAGTGTTCCGGGGCGGGATCAGCTTATGCTTCAGCGACGGCATGGAACCCTTCCCGGTCGGATCGCCGGGCCTTCCCTGGAACAGATTCGGATCTTCTCCGCCGCGACTGTAATGGAAATGGGAAATAAGATGCGACGGGGGTGTAGCGGAACTCCCGGGAGTTCCGCCTCGGGAGCTTGGCGCGGGACACGGAAGTCTTACGGCGCCGCTGCGGGCGGCGTCTAGCGACTTCCGCTACGGGTAGGCGTCTGGCTACCTCCGCTACTTGCCCAGCTCGTCGGCCAACGCATGGGCTTCGTAGATCTTGCGGAGCGCTTCCGTAATGGCCTGCGAATGGACACTGACCGCTCGGGCCTG